>DATACM010000308.1:0-5042 GCA_036259055.1 Acidimicrobiales bacterium
TCGCTGACCTTCGCAACCAGCTCCGAGACCGGCACCTTGATGCCGAGGTTGTGGACCTCGTAGCCGTTGTTGGTGAGGATGATGTCGACGAGGTTCTTGCCGATGTCGTGCACGTCGCCCTTGACCGTGGCCAGCACGATCCGGCCCTTGCCCCCCTGGTCGGTCTTCTCCATGTGCGGCTCCAGGTAGGCGACCGCCGCCTTCATGGCCTCGGCCGACTGGAGGACGAACGGCAGCTGCATCTCCCCCGAAGCGAAGAGGTCGCCCACCACCTTCATGCCGGCCAGGAGGGTGTCGTTGACGATGGCCAGGGCGGGCGTGGTGGCCAGGGCTTCGTCGAGATCGGCCTCCAGGCCGTCGCGGTCGCCGTCGATGATGCGCCGCTCCAGGCGCTGCTCGACGGGCCAGCCGCTGCGATCCTCCTTCTCCACCGCGGTGGAGGTGACGCCCTCGAAGAGCGCCAGCAGCTCGGCCAGCGGGTCGTAGCCCGCGCCGCGCCGGTCGTAGACAAGGTCGAGGCAGACGTCGCGCTGGCGCTCGGGGATGCGGGAGAGCGGCATGATCCGGGCGGCGTGGACGATGGCCGAGTCGAGCCCCGCCTCCACGCACTCGTGCAGGAACACCGAGTTGAGGACGTGGCGGGCGGCCGGCGTCAGCCCGAACGAGACGTTGGAGAGCCCGATCACCGTGTGCACACCGGGGAGCTCGGCCTTGATCCGCCGGATCCCCTCGATCGTCTCGATGCCGTCGCGCCGGCTCTCCTCCATGCCCGTGGAGAGGGGCAGGGCCAGCGGGTCGAACAGCAGGTCGGTGGGCTCCAGTCCGTAGCGGTCGACGGCGAGGTCGTGGATGGCCCGGGCGGCCCGCACCTTCCAGTCGGCCGTGCGGGCCTGGCCCTCCTCGTCGATGCAGGTGCAGACGACGGCGGCCCCGTACTCCCGGGCCAGCGACAGGAACCGGTCGAGACGGGTGCCGGGGGCGTCGCCGTCCTCCAGGTTGACCGAGTTGAGCACCGGCTTGCCGCCGATCCACTGGAGCCCGCACTCGATGACCGCCGGCTCGGTGGAGTCGAGGACCAGGGGGATGCTGACCTGGGTGGCGAAGCGGCTGGCCACCTCGTCCATGTCGGCGACGCCGTCCTCGCCGGTGTAGTCGACGCAGACGTCGAGGAGGTGGGCGCCCTCCTTGACCTGCTCACGACCCATGGCCACGCAGGTGTCCCAGTCGTCGGCGAGCATCGCCTCCCGGAACTTTTTCGACCCGTTGGCGTTGGTGCGCTCCCCGATGACGAGGAACGAGGTCTCCTGACGGAACGGCACGTGGGTGTAGATGGACGCCGCCCCGGGCTCGTGCACCGGGTTGCGCGCCGCCGGCTCGAGTTCGCGGCAGCGTCCCACCACGGCGGCCAGGTGCTCGGGCGTGGTGCCGCAGCACCCGCCCACGACCCGCACGCCCAGCTCGGAGACGAACAGGGCCTGGTAGTCGGCCAGCTGGTCGGGCGTGAGGTCGTAGTGCATCTTGCCCTCGACGACCGAGGGGAGCCCGGCGTTGGGCAGGCAGGAGATCGGCACCCGGCAGTGGCGGGACAGATGGCGGAGGTGCTCGTGCATCTCGCCCGGGCCGGTGGCGCAGTTGAGGCCGATGACGTCGGGGCGGAGCGCCTCGAGGGTGGTGAGGGCGGCGCCGATCTCGGTGCCGGGGAGCATGCGCCCGGTGAGCTCCATGGTGACCTGCACCTGGACCGGCACCGGGCGGCCGACAGCGGCGATCGCCCGCCGGCAGGCGATGATCGCCGCCTTGGCCTGCAGCAGGTCGAAGACCGTCTCGACGATGAACAGGTCGACCCCGCCCTCGAGCAGCGCCCGGGCCTGCACCTCGTAGGCGTCGCGCAGCTCGGCGAAGCGGATCTGGCCGAGGGAGGGGAACTTGGTGCCGGGCCCGATCGAGCCGGCGACCCAGCGCGGCCGGTCGGGCGACGAGTAGCCGTCGGCCACCTCCCGGGCGATCCGGGCCGCGGCCAGGTTGATCTCGGCGGCCCGGTCGGCGATCCCGTACTCGCCCAGGGGGACGGCGAAGGCGCCGAAGGTATCGGTCTCGACCACGTCCACGCCGACGTCGAAGAACGACCGGTGGAGGTCGGCGACCACGTCGGGGCGGGTGACGGCGAGGATCTCGTTGCACCCCTCCAGGGCGGGGCCGCCGAAGTCGTCGGCGCTCAGCCCTCGGGCCTGGATGCTGGTGCCGGTGGCCCCGTCGTAGATCACGACGCGCTGGCGGACGGCGTCGAGGTAGCCGCTCATTGTGGTCAGGGTACCGGCCGGGCCATCTGGTCCGTTCGGCGTTCCGTCGGCGGTGTTCCTATGACCGCCGGAGGCCGCGCGTCACACAGATAGATGCAGGAATCCGGTTCCGGTGGTAGAAGTGGTTCCTCCAACGGTCCGCTCTGCCGACGCACGGGGGGTGACGTCGTCGTGACTGCGGTAGCGGTGATCGTCGTCCTGTGGCTCGCCGTCCTTGTGCCCCAGGCGGTGAAGAGCCACAACGAGCGGCGGCAGGAGTTCCTGGACAGCTTCGAACGCGGCCTGGGGGCGCTCGGAGCGGCCACTCCGGCGCGAGCGGCGGAGGTGGCCGAGGAACGAGCGCGGCGGCCGACGAGGGCGCGTCGCCGGGCGTCGGCAGCCAAGCGCCGGCGGACGATCCTGGGGCTGCTGGCGGTCTCGATGGCCGTCTCGTTCGTGCCGGTGGTCGCCGTGGGGGGCAAGACGGCGCTCGCCGTCCACCTCGCCGTCGACAACTGCTTCCTCGCCTACGTGGGGCTGCTCGTGCGCTGGCGGGACAGCCGGGCGACCCGGACTGCCGGGCGGGTCACGCCTGCGTTGCGGCGGCCGGCGTGGGACGAGGAGGACGACGACGCCGCGGTCGTCGCCGCGCCACGGGTGCGCGCCGCCCTCCCGGTGGGCTGAGACACACGCCCGGGTAGGCTCGGGCGCCCGTGAGGATCTACACCCGCACCGGCGACGACGGCACCACCGGGCTGCTCTTCGGCGGGCGGGTGCCCAAGGACTCCGCCCAGCCGGCGGCGTGCGGCGACGTCGACGAGGCCCAGGCCACGCTCGGGCTCGCCCGCAGCGCTGCCGGCGCCGGCTCGGAGCTGGAGTCGATCCTCGTCCGCCTGCAGCGCGAGCTGTGGGTCCTCATGGCCGAGCTGGCGACCGCTCCGGAGAACCGCTCGAAGCTCCGGCCCGAGGTGAGCCTCGTCAGCGCCGGGATGGTCGAGGGCCTGGAACGTCTCATCGACGACCTGTCGGGACGGTTCGAGCCTCCGTCGGAGTTCGTCGTGCCCGGACAGTCCCTGGCGTCCGCCTTCCTCGACCTCGCCCGCACGGTCGTGCGGCGGGCCGAGCGGCAGGCGTTGGCGGTGGCGCAGCCGGGATCGCACGTCGTGCCCTACCTGAACCGCCTGTCCGACCTCTTGTGGACGATGGCCCGCTGGCAGGAGGACGAGCCCTTGCCCGCCCGCTCGAGGGAGTGACGCCGACATGCCCATGACCCTCGCCGCCCTCCCCGAGGCTCCCGCCGACGCCCAGGTGCTCGGCGTGCCCGTGTTCGCCGGACTCGACATGCCGCCGGGGGCAGGCGCCGAGCTCGACCGTGACTGGCTCACCGAGCGCCACTTCGAGGTCAAGGTGGGCCACACCCTGGCGGTGCCGGCCGAGGACGGGTCGACGGTGATCGCCGTCGGCGTGGGCGAGCGGGAGAAGGTGACGGTGGAGACGCTGCGGCGGGCGGCAGCCGCTCTGGTGCGGGCGGCCTGGCACGACGAGTCGGCGGCCACGACCCTGCTGGCCGCCGCCCCCGCCGATGTGGCACCGGAGGCCGCCGCCCAGGCGGTGGCCGAGGGCGCCGCCCTCGCCGCCTACCGGTTCACCCGCTACAAGGGCGACCCCGAGCCGTGCCGGCTCGACTCCTTCACCGTCGTCGCCGAGGGCGACGGTCCCGGCCGGGGAGTGGCCAGGGCCGAGCGGATCGCCGCCGCCGTGGCCATGGCCCGCGACCTCGTCAACGAGCCGGCGGGCGCCATGACACCGACCCGACTGGCCGAGGTGGCGGCCGATGTCGCCGCCGCGGGCGGGCTGGAGGTGACGGTGTGGGACGAGGTCGACCTGGCCAACGAGGGCCTGGGCGGGCTGATGGGCGTGGCGCGGGGCTCCGACGAGCCGCCCCGGCTCATCCGCCTGTCCTACCGGCCGTCGGGCGCGGCCCGGGGCCATGTGGCCCTGGTGGGCAAGGGCATCACGTTCGACTCCGGGGGCTTGTCCATCAAGACGGCCGAGGGCATGGAGACGATGAAGACCGACATGTCGGGGGCGGCGGCGGTGCTGGCAGCCATGTCGGCCCTGCCCGACCTGGCCCCCGACGTGGCCGTCACCGCCTTCGTCCCCACCACCGAGAACATGCCCGGCGGCCGGGCCACCAGGCCCGGTGACGTCTTGAAGATCCGCAACGGAAAGACGGTGGAGGTGCTCAACACCGACGCTGAGGGCCGCCTGATCCTCGCCGACGGGCTCTCCCTGGCGGTGGAGGAGGGGGTGGACGCCATCGTCGACCTGGCCACCCTCACCGGCGCCTGCATGGTGGCCCTGGGCACCAAGGTCGCCGGGCTCATGGGCAACCACGAGGGTTGGGTGGACCAGGTGCGAGCCGCCGCCGACCGGGCCGGCGAGCCGGTGTGGCCCTTGCCGCTGCCCGAGGACTACCGCAAGTCCATCGACTCCGACGTGGCCGACGTCAAGAACATCGGCTCGGACCGCTACGGGGGCGCTCTGACCGCCGGGCTGTTCCTGAAGGAGTTCGTCGACGACGTGCCGTGGGCCCACCTGGACATCGCCGGGCCGGCACGCAGCGGCGAGGACGAGACCTACCTGCGCAAGGGAGGCACCGGTTACGGCGTGCGGACGCTGCTCGAGCTGCTCCGGTCGTTCGAGAAGCCTGAGTAGGCGTTACGGGAGGGGCCGGCGGCCGGGGTCGTGGGGCCCGGCCGC
>DATACM010000309.1:0-6340 GCA_036259055.1 Acidimicrobiales bacterium
GCGGCGCGCCGCCGGCGGAGGCGAGGGCGCGTCGCCGGCGTCGGCAGGGGCGTGGCCCGAGGTGGCCGCCGCCAGGGCCGGACGGGCTTCGGCCTCGGCCGCCGAGAGCTCGGCGGTGGCCTCGTCGAGGGTCCGACGGACGACGGCGTAGGCCTCCAGCAGGCGCTGCCGGGCCAGAGACAGCTGCTCGATGTGAACCTCGGCCGTCCGCCGGCGCCGGGTGAGGTCGGCCAGCATGCGCTCCCGGAGGCCCCTCGCCTCGCTCACCATCTCCCGCCCCTGGGCCCGGGCCGACTCGATCTCCGCCTCCGCCTCTGCTCGGGCCCGTTCCCGCAAGGCCCGGGCGTCCGCCTCGGCGGCCTGGCGCAGGCCGGCGGTCAGGCGCTCGGCCTCTTCGGCCCGGCGGGCCAGGAGGCTGTCGGCCTCGGCCCGGACGCGAGCGATCTTGGTCTCCGCCTCGCCGATGATCCGCGCTGCCCGCGTCTCCGCCTCCGACACGATGTTGGTGGCCGCCTCCCGGGCGTTGGTGAGCAGGCGGGCGGCGTGCTCGCCGAGGGCGGAGGTGAGCGTGTCGGCGTCGAGCTCGGGGTGGGCGGCCCGGGCCAGCGCCTCCTGGAGCGCCTCGCGCAGGGCTTGCTCGCGGGCGGCGGCGGCCGTCAGCTCCTCGGCGACGCGCTTGAGGAAGACGCGCACCTCCGCCTGGTCGAAACCCCGGAACCCGGTGGCGAACGTGCGGTTGGCCACCACGTCGGGGGTCAGCGAGACCCCGGAGGAGATGACGAGGCGCTCGTCCTCCATCGGCCCGACACTACCGTTCGCCTCTTCTCGAACGGTGGACGCCCGGCCGCCGCCGGGCGGCTCGGAGGGCTACTGGCCCAGCCCGCCCAGCAGGCCGCGGAGGAGGTCGACCACCGAGTTCACCGTGTTGTCCACCGCCGGGACACCGGTGTTGGCGGGTCCACGACCGCCGCTCGGGGTGTTGTCGGGCTGGGCGGGCGCCGTGGTCGGGCCAGTCACGACGGTGCCCCGAGGTCCCGAGGGTGCGGTGGTGGCCGGCGACCTCCTCGGCGGTCGGGGTGGCGGTGACCGGGGGGGCGGCGTGGGCGCAGGGCCGCCTTCGGCCACGCTGCGGGGGCCTCGCCCGATGGCGGCGTCGATGGCGCCGAGCAGGGGCGCCCGGGTGACGCCCTGGTCGAGGGCGACGAGCCCCCAGGCCGCCCCCTCGTCGTGGAACCCGAAGACCGACCGAACCCGCTCGTCGAAGGTCCCCCGCTTGCCCTCCACGGTGATGGCCAGCCCGACCAGGGCCTCCCCCGGGTCACGGTTCGGGCCCAGCTGGGCCACGTCGAAGGTGGGCTCGGTCTCCAGCGCCGGCAGCATGAGACGGTAGAAGCCCGTCGTCCGCCCCTGCCCGGTACCGACCTGGGCGGTGAAGCCCCGGCTGCGGGCGGCCAGCTGGTCCCCCAGCTCGATGGCGTCGCCGAGCAGTCGCTGGTCCCAGGAGTCGGCCGGCTGGTAGGCGAGCGGCGCCGGGCGAGGAGGGAGCAGGCCGGCCGCCGGGACCGACACCTGACGGAGGGCGGGTACCTCGAGCGAGCTCCCCGCCGACGAGACGGCGGCGCGCCCCGAGTAGGTCGCGGCCACGACGGCCGACGAGCGCGAGAGGCGGGCCGAGCCCCCGGAGACGGAGACCCGTACGTCGCCGGCTCCGACCTCGACGGGGTCGGCGGCCGCGCTCAGGAGCGCGTCCCCTGCCGACAGCTCCGGAGCGACGGGCGAGCCGCCGGGGCGTCCCTCCTCGATGGCGATCTCGGAGCCCTTGCGCAGCTCGACCTGACGCTCGTCGCCCAAGGCCAGGACCGCGGACCCCTCGTCGACCCTCAGCCGGTCGCCGGCGTGGACGGTGCGCTTCTCGTCGACCTCCTCGAACGACCCGCCCCCGCTGGCCACCGACACCCGACCGTCGACGGTGAGGCGGGCCGAGGGGCCGTCGTCGCCACCGCTGCACCCCACCGCCCAGGCGGCGGTGAGCACGAGGCACAGCATGGCCGTTGTCCGACGCGTCATCCGCTCATCCGTCGCGCCGCGCCCGGGGCTCGAGCGGCAGGATCATCGAGAACTTCGACCCCTTGCCCGGTTCGCTCTCGCACACGAGCTGCCCGCCGTGGGCGGCCACGGCGTGGCGCACCACGCTGAGCCCCAGCCCGAGGCCGCCGAACGTGCGGGTGGCCGAGCTGTCACCTTGGGCGAAGTCCTCGAAGATCCGCCCGAGCTTCTCCTCGTCGATGCCGATCCCGACGTCGTCGACGGAGATCTCGACCACCGGTCCGGTGCCGTTCTCCGCCCTTCGGGCGCTGATGAGGATGCGGCTGCCCTCGGGCGAGAACTTGACCGCGTTGTCCACCAGCTCGTCGAGCGACTCCTCGAGCAGGCGCCGGTCGGCGACCATCGTCGGCAGGTTCCGGGCGACCCGCCGGGTGATGGGATGGCGATCTCCCTCTCTCTCCTTCCAGCGCTCGACGACCGACTCGACCATCGGAGCCACCTCCACGGTCTCGCGGCGGACGTCCTCCCGGCGGTCGCCCGCAGCCACCTCGAGCAGCCGCCCCACCACCCGCTCCAGCTGCTCGGCCGCCTCGTAGATGGCCGCCAAGGCGTCCTCCGCCTTGGCCTTGGTGAGACGACGCTCACGAAGCAGCTTGGCGTACCCCTTGATCGGCACCAGCGGGGTCCGCAGCTCGTGGCTGATGTTGGCGAGCAGGTCGGCCTTGGCCCGCTCCGCCTCCCGCTCGGGTCGCACGTCCCGCAGGACGTAGACACCACCGCCCACCCCGCCGCTGGGACCGGGCAGCCCCCCGGCGGAGAGGAGCACGGGCACCTCGACGGCGTCGGCCCGGTGGGCCACGGCGGCGCTGCGCCAACGCCCGGGCGTGGGGTTGGCCAGGCGGGGGGTGAGGTCGGTGCCGTCCTCGGCGGCGACCCGGACGACGGCGGCGACCGGCCGCCCCTCGGCCTGGGCGGTGCTCGTCCCGAACAGCTCCTCGGCCGCCTCGTTGAACGTGGTGATGTGCCCGGCTGCGTCGACGGCCACCACCGCCTCGCCCATCCCGCCGACCACCGCCTCCAGCCGGCTGCGCAGCCGGACCTCCTCCTCGTTGGTCTGCCGCAGCTCGGTGGTGAGGTCCTGGATCGAGCCGGCCATGGAGTCGAACGTCGACCCCAGGATGCCGAGCTCGTCAGGGCTCGAGACGCCGACGCGCGTCCCGAAGTCGCCTTCCTGGATGCGGGCCGCCGCTTCGGTCAACCGCCGCAGACCGACGCCGATGCGCTCCCCGACGACGAGGGCGGCGAGGAAGGCACCCAGGGCGGTGAGCAGGGCGACGACGAAGAGCGTGCGGAACAGGGAGTTGCGGGCGTCGTCGACGACGGCCGTGGGCGCCGAGGACACCACCGCCAGCGCCGGGGTGCTCCCCGGTGCGGGCACGACCCGGGCGGCGAGGAAGGCGTCGCCGGCGATGGACGACGCCCGCCCGCTGGAAGAGCGCAGGGCCGCACGGCCGACCTGCAGCACCTCCTCCTCGGGGAGGCGCGGCCCGTGGGCGGCCAGCCGCCGGTCGCGATCGACGACGGCCAGGCTCACGTCGCGGTCGCTGCCGGCCCGGCGGGCCAGGTAACCGTCGTCGATGGCATGCGTGGCCACGACCACGCCGACGGTGCGCTGACCCTCCGGGGCGCCGACCTTCACCGGGACCGCCGCCACCGCGAGGGCCCGCGTCCCCACCGCCTCGATCGCGCTGCTCACGTCCTGGCCGGTGCTCGCCGCCGCCACCGCACGGGAGCCCACCAGGGCCTGGGCGCCCGCCCGGTCGATGCCCTGGAGGACGATCAACGCCCCCTTCTCGGTGGCGTAGAGCACGGGGCCGTCGGAGACGAGGAGGTCGGCGCTGGCCAGCTTGTCGATGGCGTCCTGGAGCGCCGGGCTGGGACCCGGGTTCTGCGACACCTGCTGGGCGACGTCGGGGATGCTCCCCTGGATGCTGCCGGCGATGAGCTTGGCGCTGCGGATGGCCGCGGTGCGAGCCCCGTCCTGCACCTCGAAGGCCTCGCTCTGGGCCCGGGCGCCGACCCGGTCGAGGGCGTCCCGCTCGACGTTGCCGGTGATCACGAAGGAGAGCGCGACCGACACGGCCAGCACGACGACCAGCAGGGTGGCGGCGGTGCTGACGGCCACCCGGGCGGGGATCGACCGCCGGGCCGAGCTCCCCAACAACGCGGCCAGGCCCAGGACGCCGAGGGCCCGGGCCACGCCGGCGGGGCCGGTCAACCCCCCGAGGGCCGCCACCTCGGCCACGGCCAGGAGCACGAGCGACGCCCAGACCACCCGAGGGCTCCCCGGGTCGCTCCTCCAGCCGAGGGTGCCGACGGCGAGGAGCAGGATGCCGCCGAGACGGACCGCGATGACGAGGAGGTCGTCCCCCTCGAAGAGGAGCGAGCCGTGGAGAAACGCGGCCGCCGCCACCGCGAGGAAGCCCAGGCCGAGGGAGAGGCGCGAGCGGATGTGGACGCCCAGGAGCCGCGGGCGGATGAAGACGACGGCTGCTCCGGCGACGGCGACCAGGAAGGTGAAGAACTCGGCGGCGAACCGCAGCACCGCAGAGGAGCTCGGCATCGTGCCTCAGGCTCCCGCCAGCGCCGGCGCCAGCGCGGTCATCGGCGTCTCCGAGCTCGGGCGCGCCGGGACCCCGGTCGATCGTCGCCCCCCGGTGACCGCCATCTCTTTCTCATCGGCAAGCGGGCGGCGCAACTTGAGTGGTTCTTCGAACGAGGGGGCCGGGAGCGCGCCTAGCGCGGCCACACCGCCGGCGACGCCAGGGAGGCGGCGTTGCTCCCGGGCAGCTCGGCGATCGCCTTCAAGGCCTCGTCGAAGCTGTCGACGGCGCGGACCAGCAGGCGGTCGCCGGCGTGGCCCCGGGCCTCGTCCAGGTTGCCCCGGGGGACGAGCAAGAGGGCGACGTCACCGGCCTCCCGCACGGCCGCCACCTTCTGCCCGACCCCACCCACGGCCCCGACCTTCCCGTCCGGTCCCAGCTCACCGGTGACCGCGACCTTGGCCCCTCCGGTGAGCTCTCCGGGCGTCAGCTCGTCGACGAGGGCGAGCGAGTAGGCGAGGCCGGCCGACGGGCCCTCGATCGTCCCCGAGTCGATGGTGATCTCGAACGGGAGCTTGATCTTCGGTCTCAGGGTGACGCCGAGGAGCGCCTGCCCCTGTTCGTTGCGGGCCAGCGTGGTGGTGAGCTCGACGGCCGGCTTGCCGTCGCGGACCACGCTCAGCCGCACGGCGTCGCCGGGCTGGTGTGCCCTGATGGCGCTGACGGCGTCGTCGGGACCGCTCACCGGGCGGCCGTCGATCCCCACGAGCACGTCCTTGGGCTCGAGCACCTGCGCGGCCGGGAGCCCGCGGTCGACGGTGCCCACCTCGGCGCCCCCGCCGACGACGGGAAACCCGAGGTGGCGGAGCACGACCATCTCAGCCGCGGTCTTGGAGTCGGCCATGGCCGCGACGTTCATCCGGTGGTACTCCTCAGCGGGGACCGACCCGCGGAGGTCCTCCTGGTGGATCACGTCGACGTCCCGATCGAGCCATCCCCCGAGGGCCTCCCACAGGTTGACGCCCTCGCGCACCGACACGGTCATGAAGAGCACGTCCCCCTCGGAGGGATGGACGGGATGGCCGGTGATCTTGATGAGGTCGTCGACCCGGCGGGCCGAGCCCGGGGCGATGCTGTCGTAGGGGATACGGACGAGCGCCCCGCCGGCGCCCAGCAACGTCAGCAGGAGGCTGACGAAGGCGACCGTCACCTTGGCGCGGCGGTGACGGCGAAGTGGTGCCGGCGGTAGCGGCGGGGACGGCGGAGGCGGCGGGGGCCAGTACGTCGGTTGAGCACCGGGCTGGGAGGTCTGACCCGGTGGGGAGGGGACGGTGTCGGGACCGCGAGGGGGCGCCTTGGGCGGCGGGCTGCTGCCCGTTACCATCGGGTCGGTCGTGTCCACGCTGTTGGCGAGCCTCGCGGTCGTGGCAGTGGCGATCTGCGTTCTCCGGATCGCCCTGAGCGACCCGGACCAGCCTGCCACGACGCGTCCGCCAACCGGCCGCGGCCGGCGCCGCTCGGCCGGGCCCGACCCGGCGCCCCAGGCGGATGCGGCGCCCGAGGCGGATGCGGCGTCGGAGGTGGCGGCGGCGTCGGACGTGCCGGCCGCGTCGGAGGTGACGGCGCCCGAGGCGGACGTGCCGGCCGCGTCGGAGGTGACGGCGCCCGGGGCGGATCTGGGGACGGCCCCC
>DATACM010000310.1:0-4919 GCA_036259055.1 Acidimicrobiales bacterium
TTGCGGGTGACGACCTGGATGCGGGGGACGGTGGCCTCGCAGAACGCGTAGAGCAGCTTGGCCCCGTGGCGGATGATCCCCCCGTGCTCCTGGTTCGTGCCGGGGAGGAACCCGGGGACGTCGACGAAGGTCACGAGGGGGACGTTGAAGGCGTCGCAGGTGCGCACGAACCGGGCGCCCTTCTCGGACGAGTCGATGTCGAGCACGCCCGCCAGCACCTGGGGCTGGTTGGCCACGATCCCCACCGGATGGCCGTCGATGCGGGCGAAGCCGCAGACGAGGTTGCGGGCCCACAAGGCGGCGTACTCGTCGAACTCCCCGTCGTCGACGACCGCCCCTATCACCTTCAGCATGTCGTAGGGCTTGTTCGGGCTCTCGGGGATCACGGTGGTGAGCTCGGGCGCCGTGCGGTTGGGGTCGTCGCTGGGCTGCACCCACGGCGGCTCCTCCCGGTTGCTCTGGGGGAGGTAGGCCAGGAGGCGGCGGACGTCGTCGAGGCACGCCTTGTCGTCGGGGCTCACGAAGTGGGCGGCGCCCGAGCGGGTGGCGTGGGTCATGGCCCCGCCCAGCTCCTCGAGGGTGACGTCCTCGCCCGTCACCGTGCGTACCACGTCGGGACCGGTGATGAACATGTAGGAGGTCCGGTCGACCATGAACACGAAGTCGGTCAGGGCCGGGCTGTACACCGCGCCCCCGGCGCACGGGCCCATCACCACGCTGATCTGGGGGATGACGCCGGAGGCGTTGGCGTTGCGCCGGAAGATCTCGCCGTAGGAGACGAGGGACACGACGCCCTCCTGGATGCGGGCGCCGGCGCCGTCGTTGAGGCCGACGAAGGGCGCGCCCACCCGGTGCGCCATGTCCATGACCTTGTGCACCTTCTCGGCGAACACCTCCCCCAGGGAGCCGCCGAAGACGGTGAAGTCCTGGGAGAAGACGAAGATCTGCCGGCCGTCCACCGTCCCCCACCCGGTGACGACGCCGTCCGTGTACGGGCGCTCGTCGAGGCCAACGCCCTCGGTCCGGTGGCGGGCGAGCAGGTCGGTCTCCACGAAGCTGCCCTCGTCGAGGAGGTAGAGCACCCGTTCACGGGCGGTCATCTTGCCTCGCTCGTGCTGGCGGGCGACGGCCTGCTCCGAGCCGGCGTGGTAGGCCTCCTCCCTGCGCCGGCGCAGGTCGTCGAGGCGGTCGCTCATGGTCCCCTCCATCCGGGCCGCCAGGCTACCGGAGCCCGCCCCTCTCATCCCCGGCCGCCCGGGCGGCGGCGAGGGCGTTGGCGCGCTCGGGCAGCCGCCAGGCGCGGAGCTCCTTGGCCATCGCCTCCAGGGCCGGCGTGGGGCCGGTCCAGCGGAGGTCGTCGACGCCCGCGAGGACGTCGGCGTCGGCGCGGAGGGTGGCCAGGTCGCGGAACAGCAGCACCAGGTCGAGCTGCTCGACGAGGGTCTCGGCCAGCCGGAGCTGGCCCCGCACCCGCACGTCCCAGCGGCTCCCGTCGACGGGGATGTCTTCCAGGTGCCCGTAGCGGGCGAGGACGGCGCTGGCCGCCACCTTGCCCCACCCGGGCAAGCCCGGGTAGCCGTCGGCCGAGTCCCCCACCAGGGCCAGCCAGTCAGGGATGGACGCCGGAGGCACGCCGTAGCGCGCCTTGACCCCCTCCTCGTCGGTGACCGTCTTGGCCCGGCGGTCGACCTGCACGATCCGGGCCCCGCTCACCACCTGGGCCAGGTCCTTGTCCGGCGTCATCACCACGACCTGGTCGACCCGGTCGTCGGCCGCCGCCACCCGCGCCGCGGCGGCCAGAGCGTCGTCGGCCTCCAGCTCGACCATGGGGAAGACGACCACCCCGAGCGCCTCGAGCGCCTCCTCGAGCAGCGGGAACTGGGCCAGGAGGGCCTCGGGCATCCCGGCGCTCGACTTGTAGGCGGGCCAGCGGTCGTTGCGGAAGGACTCGATCACGTGGTCGGTGGCCACGCCGAGGTGGGTCACGCCCTCCTCCAGCAGGCCGAGGACGCTCCACAGCACCCCGCGGGTGGCGGCCACGTCGTTCTCGGCCGAGTGCTCGGCGGCCGGCATCCCGTAGTGGTGGCGGAACAGCTCGTAGGTGCCGTCGAGGAGGAAGACCTTCACCGCGTCACCCGCTGCCGAGCCGCTCCCGCACCGCCTGGTAGCGGGACGAACGCCGGAGGGGCTCGAGGTCGGGGTCGTTGTCGAGGGTGGTTCGGTCGGCGAACCCGGCCTCGGTCGCCCGCTCCAGCCATTCGAGGGCGGCCTCCTCGTCGCCGGCGCAGGCCAGGCTGCAGGCCACGTTGTAGGCGACGCGGGCGGGCTCGTCGGCCCCGGCGGCGAACGCCCGCCGCCCGACGGTCGCCGCCTCCTGGTAGCGACCGGCGTCGTGGAGGTGCGACTGCAGGTGTACCAGGGCGGCGGTGCCCGCTCCGGGCGTGGCGACGAGGCGCTCGACCAGCTCGCCGACGAGGCCCCGGCTGGCGACGGCCGCGGCGACGATCGGGCTCCACGGGCCGAACCGCTCCTCGGCGAAGGCCACCGCGAAGGCGTCGAGAGCCTCCTGTACCTGTCCGCCCTCCAAGGCCAGCGCGCCGGTGAGGAAGCCGTTCGGGGTGTGGCCCTCGGGCATGTCCTCGAGGGCGGCGGCGGCATCGGCGGCGCCCGTCGAGGCCAGGCACGCCCAGGCGTTCAGCTCGACGGCGGCCGCCGCCAGCTGCGGCGACGGCCTCCCGGTCAGCACCCGCTTGGCCTGGTCCCCCGCCCGGACGGCGTCCTTCTGGGCCAGAGCTCGGTAGCCCTCCGCCAGCGGTCCGTGCTCCTCGAGCGTCCTCTGCTGCTTGAGGGCGCCATAGTTGTGGGCGACGAAGAAGGCGGCGAAGATGGCGCCGAAGGGGTAGCCCTCGGCGTAGGCGAAGACGGCGGCGGCCGCAGCGGTGGCGATCGACACCTTGTGGGCGGCCTGCTGGCCGTCGGGGCCCCGGAGCCGGCGCAGCACCGACGCGGTCACGTTCCCCCCGTCGAGCGGCAGCACGGGGAGCAGGTTGACGACCGACCAGACCACGTTGACGTAGATGGCCAGCCGCACCACCAGGTCCCAGGTCGACGACAGGTCGACGCCCGAGCGGTCGACGAGGATCGCCGGGAGCCCCAGCAGGACGAGCCCGGCCAGGGGACCGGCCAGGCTGACCACGATGTCGCGCATGCCGGTGAGGGGGGCCGAGCCCCACGTGAGCCCCCCCATGCCCTGGAGCAGGATCTGCGGCTGCTGGCCGTACGCCCGGAACATCACCGCGTGCCCGAGCTCGTGGACGAGCACCGACACGGTCAGCACGCCGATCCACGTGAGCAGGACGCGGACGCTGCCGGCGCCGAAGCCCAGCAGGGCGGCGATCACCAGGAACGTCGGGTCGATCCGCACGGGGATCCCGAACACGCGGAACGACGGGCCGGCTGCCATGTCGCACTAAGGCTAGGGGTCGCCGGCGTGGTGCCCGGGGGCGCCGCCGCCAGGGATCAGCCGTCGAGCTCGCGGCGGCCTTCGAGCGCCCGGCCGAGGGTGAGCTCGTCGGCGTACTCGAGGTCGCCGCCGACCGGGAGCCCGCTGGCGATGCGGGTCGTCCGTACCCCGAGGGGCTTGAGGAGGCGGGCGAGGTACATGGCGGTGGCCTCGCCCTCGATGTTGGGGTTCGTGCAGAGGATGACCTCGGTGACCCCCTCGGCGTCGAGGCGGGCGAGCAGCTCCTTCACCCGCAGGCGGTCGGGACCGATCCCCTCGAGGGGGCTGATGGCCCCTTGGAGGACGTGGTACCGGCCCCGGAACTCCTGGGTCTTCTCGACGGCGACGACGTCCCTGGGCTCCTCGACCACGCAGACGACGGTGGGGTCGCGCCGGGGGTCGAGGCAGATCTCGCACTCCTCCCCCTCGCACACGTTGAAGCAGCGCTTGCAGAACGACACCCGCTCCTTGGCCTCGGCGATCGCCTGGGCCAGCCGGAGGGCGTCGTCGGTGGGCAGCTTGAGCAGGTAGAAGGCGATGCGCTGGGCCGACTTGGGCCCGACGCCGGGAAGGCGGCCGAGCTCGTCGATCAGGCTCTGGACCGGGCCGGCGTACAAGGAGGCGGGCCCGGCTCAGCCGAAGAGGCCGCCGCCCAGACCGCCCAGGTCGAAGCCGCCCATGGCCGACTCGTTCAGCTTCTCGACCTTGGCCATGGCGTCGTGGATGGCGGCCAGCACCAGGTCTTCGAGCATGGCGACGTCGTCGGGGTCGACGGCGGCGGGGTCGATGCTGACGCTGCGGAACTCCATGCCCCCGGTGACGCGGACCTTGACCACGCCGCCCCCCGACTGGCCCTCGACCTCCTGCTCGGCGGCCTGGGCGCGGGCCTCCATCAGCTGCTCCTGCATCTTCTGGGCCTGCTTGAGCAGCTGGTTCATGTCGGGCTGCTTCGGCCCACCGGGCTTGGCCACGAGCTACTCCTCCACCACCTGGGCGCCCTTGAACGCCTCCATGACGTGGTCGAGTGGCGAGGCTAGCGCCCCCGGGGGGGCGTCACGGAGGTCCCCCAGGTCGACGTCGTCGGGCGGCTCGGGCGCAGGGGAGGCGCCGGGCGGCGGGCCGGTGGGCTGGCGGTCGACGACCAGCCGCAGGGGGATGCGCCGGCCGAAGTGGGCGGAGAGGGCCTGCTCGACCTCCGCCCTCGCCTCCTCGCAGCGGTCGCGGTGGACGGCGTTGGGGAGGGCGAAGGTGGCCACGCCTCCGTCGGCGGACACGAACCGCCCCACCTGGAACCGCACCGCCGCCCGCCGGCTGAGCCGGCCGAGGATGTGGTCGCCCCAGGCCAGGGTGAAGTCGTCGCGGGAGGGGAAGGGTCCGTCGTCGGAGGTGGCGGCCGTCGGGGCGGGTGTCTCTGCGG
>DATACM010000311.1:0-1658 GCA_036259055.1 Acidimicrobiales bacterium
TTGAAAAGGGGCATCTCGTTCTCCTTCGTAAAGCGGCCTTTCGTGTCGCCTCACTCTCCGCCCGATACCCGAGCCGACGCATCGGCCAGATGGCCTATCGACTGCCGGCGGTCAGCCCGTGCTCGGCGGCGAACAGGGCCGCGCCGGCGCGGCTGGTCACCCCGATCTTGGTGTAGATGTGCGCCACGTGGTGCTGCACGGTCCGAGAGGAGATGCCGAGAGCCCGCGCGACGTCCTTGTTGGTACCACCGCGGGCGACGAGGCGGAGGACCTCCACCTCGCGGTCGCTCAGGCCGGACGGCCACGCTCCGGGCAACCGGGGGGGAGCGGCCTCGGCCGCTTCCAGCACGTGGCGAGCGGCCGCCGGATCCAACGCTCCCCGGCGGGCTTCGCCGGTGAGCATCGAGGCGGCCACGTCCAGCTTGTAGGCGGCGCGGTGAGGGCGGTCTTCCCGCAGGGCGCAGAAGACGTCGCAGGCGGCGAGCAGGCGGGCTGGCTCGTCGAGCTGGGCGGACTTCAGTGACTTCGGGTAGCCCGGGCCATCGCAGCGCTCGTGGACCGCTCCGGCGAGGGCCGCCGCCGGCGCAAGAACGGGGCTGCGGGCCAGCAACCTCTCCGTCTGGTAGGCATGCAGGCGGACCTGCTCGCGCTCGGCTTCGTTCAACGGGCCGGGCTTGTCCCAGATCAAGTTGGGAACGGCGACCCGGCCGAGGTCATGGAGCCAGCCGGCCGTGCGCAGCTCGCGGACGCTCGACTGGTCCAGCCCCGCGACCTGGGCCGAGGCGGCGGCGAGGATCCCCACGTCGTAGGAGTGGGTGGCGGTCCAGACGGACTTGAGGTCGACGGCCCGGGCGAACGCCTCGGCGTAGCGCTCGACGAGGGCGGGCGTGACCTGGCAGTGGGGTTCGGGCTCGGACTCGAGGAACAGCTCCCAGACCGAACCCGTCGTCAAGCCGGCCAACAGCTCCGGGGCGTGCCGGCAGAACGTCGAGGCCATCGCTGGGTCGAACCGACCCCCCGACCGCTTGCGTGCCGTCTCCACGGCTGCGCCGATGCCGTAGCGGCTGAAGGCGATCTCGAGCACCTCGGCGACGATCACGACCCGGGCCAGGAGCGCGCTCTCGTCGCCCTTCTTCCCGCTCGGGAACCCCTTCCCGTCCCAGCGCTCGAACAGGTCCCCAAGGGCCAACACGATCGGTTCGGAGATCCCCAGGTGACGGGCCAGGGCTTCCCCAATGTCGCACTCCGCCTGCGCGTGGCGCAGGGGCGCCGACCGGTCGCCGAACAGGCTTACGAGGCCCTTCACCCGGTCCACGCTCGGCGCCCCCCGCCCGACTCCCCGCAGCACGTCGCCGATGAGCTGCACCGGCTCATCGGGGTCGACGAAGCTCATCACCGAGTGCACGCTGAGGTCGTCGCCCCCGCCGTACTGCGCAGCCTCCGGGGAGAACGAGGTGCAGCCCAGGAACCTCACGAGCGCCAGGTAGTACGCGTCCTGCTGCTGGGCGTCGTCGAGGCCGTGGGCCCTGGTCAGCCGGGTGGCGAGGATCGCCGTGCGGATCGCCTTCTCGGGATGGAACCCGCTGGCCACGTCGGCCGACGACACGAGCGCACCGAAGAGGCTCGCCAGGCGGTCGCGCTCGGGTGCGGTCACCACC
>DATACM010000312.1:0-2553 GCA_036259055.1 Acidimicrobiales bacterium
GTCCCTTCTCGGAACAGCACCGCATCATCGGCCAGGATCACTCGCACGGGATCTCCGCCCGCAGCCGGGTGCCCCCTCCTTCTGGGCTGTCCACGGTCAGCCGTCCGTCAAGTGTGGCCAGACGGTCCGCCAGGCCCTGTAAGCCGCTGCCGCGGTGACCGTCCGCGCCACCTCGACCGTTGTCGATCACGTCGATCACCAGCCGGCCATCCTGAAAGCGCCCCTCGACCGCGATGCTCGACGCCCCCGAGTGCTTGGCCGCGTTGGTCAACGCTTCGCTCACGACGAAGTAGGCGGTGGCCTCCACGTCCTGGGGCAGGCGTCGCTCGAGGCAGACATTGACCTTCACTGGCAGAGGCGAGCGCTCGGCAAGGAACGCCAGGGCGGGGTCGAGGCCCTCCTGGGTCAGGATGGACGGGTGGATTCCACGAGCCATCTCCCGGAGCTCGGCCAGCGCCTCAGTGAGTTGGCGCCGCGCCTCGTCCACTCTCACGGCCAGATCGGCCTCACCGGCCGTTGCGGCGCCCTCAGCCGCGGCCTGGAGGCTCAGGGCGAGCGTGACCAACCTCTGCTGCGCGCCGTCGTGGAGATCCCGCTCGATGCGTCGACGGGTCTCGTCCTGGGCGGCGACGATGCGCTTGGCCGCCGCCCTCAGCTCAGCGGCCTGGACGGAGATCTGATGCAGGCGGTCCTGTAACTCAGCACCCAGCCCCACGTTGTCGATCACCAGACCGGCCTGGGCCACCAGATCGTTGAGGAGGCGATCCTCGTCGGCGCTGAGCACCTCGCCCGGCGCCTTGGTCAGCGTGATGGCCCCCCGAAGCTTCCCATGGTGGAGGACGGGCCGGACGTGGGTGCGCCCACCCTGTCCGAGCGAGGCGACATCCATCGGTGTGGCGGCCAACTGCGGATCCTCACCGGCCCGGGGAGGCCAGGAGGCCACTGCCACCAGCTCGTCGCCCGACCCCACCCAGAGCGTGACTTCCGAAGCCCCCACGCCGTCGGCGACGGTCGACGCCAGCCCGGCGAAGAGCTCGGCGCGTTGGCCCCCATGGCTCAGGTGCGCGGACAGCCGGGCCAGGGCCTCGTACGGCGTCGGTCGGTCGCCGTAAACCAGGCGGTCGATCCATCGCTGCACGCGCCGGCGGGCCGGCTCGAAGGCCACGGCAACAATGGCCGTCGCCAGCAGGGACAGCAGCAGGTTGGGGCTGGCGGAGGCCCCGACAAAGCCGCCGACGACGACCACGACGACGACGTAACCTGCGGTCACTATCCCGGCCATGGCGGCGGCGACCAGGGTCTTGTTGATCACCGGATCGATGTCGTAGAGGCGGTACTTGACGATGGCGGCCCCGGCCACGACGGGAACGATGGGCACGGCCAGGACACCGAGGACGGGCGAGCGGAAAACGATGAGGCTCAGGGCCATCGCCACCGCGCCCATCGCCACCGCGTACACGAACCACTTGAGCTGGCGGGCCTCGTCGCCTCTGGCCTGCCGTAAGCGGACCACGACGCAGGCCATCCAGGCGACCTGGAGAAGGAGATACACCGGCGGACCGACGAGGTTCCACACCCTTTGCACGGCGTCGTACCCGCCGACGTGGAAGGGATGGGGCACCGACAGCGAGTTGTCCGCGTACTCCACGGGCCACAGTGCGGAGGCGATCGCAAGTGGCACGCCAACCGCCGCCATGAGTGCCACGACCACCCGCCAGCGCGGCGATGGCAGCCGACCGTCGGGGAAGCACATCAAGGTGACCCCGGTAAGGACGAGCACCAGGGGCAGCGGCCACACACCCAACCACGTCACCCACGACACCAGGGGCAGAGTGTCGTTCTGGTGGGCGTCGGCGTAGAGGCCGTACTGACGTCCGAAGAACATCACCGCATGGGCGAGGCCCGTGGCCATGAACAACCAGCCGACGCGGTTGCTCGGACGCCGGCGGACGACGAATACCCCGACAGCGCTGAAGGCGACAGCGATGAGCCCGTTGTGGAGGTTGGGCATGTATACGCCGAGGCCGAATCCTCCGGCGACGAGCACCGTGGAAACCAGCCCCAGCGTGAAGGGGACGACCGACTTCCGCGGGACAGCTTCCGTCGTCGGTTCGGGTTCGATGGGAGCGCGGGCGTCAGCGGTGGCGGGCGACACGCCGGCGCCGCCGAAGTCGGGCCGCGTGGTCATCGCCGAGCGACCACCTGCGCCAAGGACTGGGCCGAGAGCTCGGCCTTGGTGATGAAGCCGGCGGCGCCACTGCGGTCCACTCGGGGGCCGTAGTCGGCTGCCTCCCGGCTGGACGTCAACACGATGGTGGGGCCCTCCTCCCCGGCGTCGAGCCGGGCGATCAGCCCGAACCCGTCGATGTCGGGCAGTTGCACGTCGAGTAGGACCACGTCGGGGTGCAGCTGCGAGATGGCGGCCAAGGCCGCCCGACCATCGGGGCAGGATGCCACCACTTCGTACCCAGCGGTTTCCAGCAGCTGGGCAGCCTCGGCGCGGAAGCCGGCGTGGTCGTCCACGATGACGACGGTCGGTGCCACCAGTGGAAT
>DATACM010000313.1:0-10130 GCA_036259055.1 Acidimicrobiales bacterium
GGCGAACTCGCGGACCTCGTCGGGCAAGAGGTCGATGAGCGCCCGGGCCACCGTGAGCCCGCCGAACCCGCTGTCGAACATGCCGATGGGCCGGTCGTGCGGACCCGGAGAGGCTGCTGGCTACAGTCCTCGTCCGGAATGGACGACCGGCCCATCGGCATGTTCGACAGCGGGTTCGGCGAGCTCACCGTGGCCCGGGCGCTCATCGACCTCCTGCCCGACGAGGACCTCGTCTACTTCGGCGACACCGGGCGCTACCCGTACGGGCCCCGGCGCCTCGACGAGGTCCGCGAGTTCGCCCGCCGCATCACCCGTCTGCTCGTCGACGGGCACGACGTGAAGATGGTCGTCGTCGCCTGCAACACCGCGGCCGCCGCCGCCCTGGACGCTCTCCGCTTCGACACCGACGTTCCCGTGGTCGGCGTGATCGACCCGGGGGTGCGGGCGGCCGTGCGGGTCACGACCAACGGCCACGTCGGCGTCATCGGCACGGTGGGCACCATCGCCTCGGGGGCCTATCAGCGGGCGGTGCGGGCGACCCGGGCGCCGGTGACGCTCACGTGCGCGTCGTGCCCCGGGTTCGTGGAGCTGGTCGAGCGGGGAGAGACGGCCACCGACGGGGCCTACGTGCTGGCCGAGCGCCTGCTGGCTCCACTGCGGGCGGCAGCCGTCGACACGCTCTTGCTCGGCTGCACCCACTACCCCTTCCTCGCTCGCACCATCGGCGACGTCATGGGGCGGGACGTGGTGTTGGTGTCGTCGGCCGACGAGACCGCCTTCGAGGTGCGCTCCATCCTCGACGAGACGGGGCTGGGGCGGCGCTCGGGCGCCGGGGGTGACAAGGGGCGGCACCTGTTCATCTCGTCGGGGGACGTCGGGTGGTTCCGGGAGCTGGGGAGCCGCCTGCTGGGCCCCGAGCTCCACGCGGTGGAGGCGTGGGAGTGGGCTTGAGCCTCACCGTGCTCGGCTGCTCGGGCAGCTATCCCGGGCCGGGGTCGGCCTGCAGCGGCTACCTCGTCGGGGACGGCACGACGCTCATCTGGTTGGACGCCGGCTCGGGGACGCTGGCCAACCTGCAGCGACACGTGGGGTTCGACGCCGTCGACGCCGTGGTCCTGAGCCACGAGCACCCCGACCACTGGTCGGACCTCGAGGGCTTCCAGATCGTGCTGCAGCACGCGTTCCCCCGCGAAGGGGTGCCCGTGTACGCGCCCGCCGGGCTGCGGGAGCGGACGTACCAGGACCCCGAGCCCTCCTTCGCCTGGCACGAGGTGGCCGGCGGTGCCCAGGTCACCGTCGGCTCCCTGGAGCTCTCCTTCTCCCGCACCGACCACGGCCCCGAGACGCTGGCCGTGCGGGTGGACGGCAGCGGGCGGTCGCTCGGCTATTCGGCCGACACCGGCCCGTGCTGGTCGTTGGCCCAGCTGGGCCCGGGACTCGACCTGGCGCTGTGCGAGGCCACCGTCCCGCTGGAGGAGGAGGGGAAGATGCAGCACCTCTCGGCGCGCCAGGCCGGTGTGGCAGCCAGACCGGCGAGAGCCGGACGCCTGCTCCTCACCCATCTGTGGCCGACGGTCGACCCCGACCAGAGCCGGCGGGACGCCGAAGCCGCCTTCGGAGGGCCGGTGGAGGTCGCGGTGGAGAACGAGAGGTACGAGGTCTGAGAGCCGACGGCCGCCAGCCCGACGACCTGCGCCCGGTGTCGTTCGCGCGCGACTTCACCGAGTTCGCCGCCGGCTCGGTGCTCGTGGCCATGGGCCGCACCCGGGTCCTGTGCACCGCGTCGGTCGACGAGCGGGTCCCCCCGTGGATGCGGGGGAAGGGGACGGGATGGGTGACGGCGGAGTACTCGATGCTGCCGGGGTCGACCAGCGAGCGCACGGACCGAGAGGTGAACCGCGGCCGCCCCAGCGGTCGGACCCACGAGATCCAGCGCCTCATCGGGCGATCGCTGCGGGCCGTGACCGACCTGGCCCTGCTGGGCGAACGCCAGGTCGTCGTCGACTGCGACGTGCTCCAGGCCGACGGGGGCACCCGTACCGCGTCGATCTGCGGCGGCTACGTGGCCGCTCACGACGCCTTCACCCGGCTCGTGCGGGCGGGGAAGCTCTCGGCTCACCCGATGACCATGGCCTGCGCGGCAGTGTCGGTGGGGATGGTCGACGCGGTGGCGCTCCTCGACCTCGACTACTCCGAGGACGTGCGCGCCGAGGTGGACATGAACGTGGTCATGACCTCGACCGGTCGGTTCGTCGAGGTGCAGGGGACGGCCGAGGGCCCGCCCTTCAGCCGGGCGGAGCTCGACGACCTCCTCGCCCTGGCCGAGCACGGCATCGCGTCGCTGCTCGACGCCCAGGCCGACGTGCTGGCCGTCCCGCCGGTGCCCCGGCGCGCCCAGCGCTGAGCCGGCGTGCGCCTGGTCCTGGCCACCGCCAACCCCGACAAGGCGCTCGAGATCGCCGCCCTCCTGGGCGGGTTCGACGTCGTGCCCCGTCCGCCCGAGGTGCCCGACGTGGAGGAGACCGCCGACACCTTGGAGGGCAACGCCCGCCTCAAGGCGCGGGCGGTCGCGGCGGCGACGGGGGAGGCGGCGGTGGCCGACGACACCGGCCTCGAGGTCGCCGCCCTGGGAGGACGGCCCGGCGTCTGGGCGGCGCGCTACGCCGGTGAGGGGGCGACCTACGCCGACAACGTGGCCAAGCTGCTGGCCGAGCTCGAAGGCGTCGCCGACCGCCGGGCCCGGTTCCGCACGGTGGCGTTGGCGTGGTTTCCCGACGGCACCGAGGTGGTGGGCGAGGGCTGGGTGGAAGGGCACATCGCCCTCGAGCCGCGGGGCACGGGTGGGTTCGGGTACGACCCCGTCTTCGTGCCCGACGGCGGCGACGGCCGCACGTTCGCCGAGATGACCGCGGCCGAGAAGGCGGCGGTCTCTCACCGCGGCCGTGCCTTCCGGGCCCTGGCCGCGGCGCTGACGGCCCCGTGAGGGGGTCACGTCCGGCGGCTGGCCCTTGTCGCCACCAGGCCCACGACCCCCACGACGATGAGGAGGGCGGGGGCGACCCAGCGCAGGGGCAGGCCGGGGCCGGCATGGAGGAGCCCGGCCAGGGCCACGCCCACGAAGCCCACCCCCGCCATGAGCGAGAGGGCGTCGAGGTCATGCCGCGGCACGGCGCACCTCCAGCTCGCCCATGCCGACCCGAGCCCGGAGGACCAGCCGGCCCCCACCTTCCCGACCGCCTTCGACGACCCGGCGGTCGACGCCGAGGCCCTCGTCGCCGCGGTCGAGCACCCGCAGCTCGCCGGCGCCCACCTCGCCGTCCACCTCGACGGCGGCGTCGGCGGGCACGACGACCTCGAGGGTGCCGGCGCCGACGGTGGCGACCACCCGTGAGGAGCGGCCGTCGAGGTCGAGCTGCCCGAGGTCGAGGGTGAGGTCGCCGGCGGCCAGCCGGTAGGGCGTGTCGAGCTCGGCAAGCGTGTCGATGCGGTAGGTCCGTTCGCCCACGCCGCCGCGCATGGGGACGTCGATGAGCGCCACCGCGGCAAGGGCCATGGCGAGGAGCACGCCCACGGGGATGAGCAGCCGGCCCCGACCCCACCGGGCGCCGACGAGGAGCGCCCCGCCCACGAGGAGCAGGGCGAGGGACAGCCCGACCACCAACGACACGCGGAAGACCCCGGCGGCGTCGAGGAGGGCGAGGCCGCCGGCCAGCATGGCCAGGAGGCTGAGCGTGACGGGCACCAGGGCGGACGGGGGGCGTTCGGGGCGGGAGGTGGGGGACGGCAGGGGGGCGGCGTCCGTCGGCGACGGCCCGCCGGTCGGCGACGGCCCGCCGGTCGGGGGCGGCCCGCTGGCCGGCGGTGCCGGCACATGCCCCTCGCTGCTCGCGGCCGCATCCGGGCCCCGGCGGGTCCAAAGGACGTACAGGCCCACGCCGAACAGCACCATGCCGAAGGTGACGCCGCCGACGCGCCCGTCGAACACCTCCTCGAGGAGCACGACGATCCCGACCCCCGCCAGCACCGCGGCAAGGACCTGCTCCGTGCGCCCTCGCCCGACTCCCTCGATGGCCGACCTCCCGGTGCGGTCGCTGGGGACCAGCGCCCATCCCACCAGGTACAGCAGGACGCCGCTGCCCCCGGCCAGGGAGAGGACGACGAAGGCGATCCGGAAGATGACGGGATCGACGCCGAAGTGACGGCCCAGGCCGCCGCAGAGCCCGGCGAGGACCTTCTCCTCGCTCGAGCGGGTCAGGCGGGGCCGGGGGGGCTCCTGGGGAGGCGGAGGGGGCGGGGGAACCGTGTCGTTCGCCGTGGTCATGGTGCCATCGTGCGCCCGAAGCGCGCCTCCGTCCATCCGGGGCGACCCGGATCGTTCCCTGACCGACCCGGAGCATCGGTCCGGGGAGGGGCCCGTGGTCGACGCCCGCCCTCCGTGCGATCATCGCCTGGATGACGACGGAGGGTTCTCTTCCGGGGGAGCCGAGCGCGGGTCGTTCTCTCCGCCGGGTCTCCCGCAGCCGGGACGACCGGGTGATCGCCGGCGTGTGTGGCGGGCTGGCCCGTTCGCTCGGCCTCGACCCTTTGGTGCTGCGGGTGGCGGCCGTCGTCCTCACCCTTGCCGGCGGCACCGGGCTCTTCGCCTACCTGACCGCCTGGGTGATGCTCCCCAACGAGGACGGCGGTGAGTCGCTGGCCGACCGGGCGGTCGGGCGCCGGCGGTTCGACCCGGCCGAGGTCGTCGCCGTCGGCGCGATCGTCCTCGGGCTCGTGCTGCTGGTCAGGCAGTCGGGCCTGTGGTTCAGCGACACGGTGGTGTGGCCGGCCGTGCTGGCGGGCGTCGGCGTGGCGATCATCTGGCGACAGGCGGGCGACGACGAGCGACCGTCGCTCATGCAGGTCGTCGGCCGTCTGCCTCGCCCCGGCACACCGGCGTTCGACCTGCGCTCACGGCGGGTGGCCCTGGCCCGAGTCGTCGTCGGGGTGCTGCTCGTCGTGGCCGGCGTGGCGGTGTTCTTGGCGGTGAGCGACGCCTTCTCGGCCGTGCGCCAGGGCCTCCTGGCCACCGCGGTCATCGTCGCCGGGCTGGCCCTCGTCACCGGGCCGTGGTGGCTGCGCCTCGGCCGGGAGCTCACCGCCGAGCGCCGCCAGCGCATCCGCTCGGAGGAGCGGGCCGAGATGGCGGCGCACTTGCACGACTCGGTCCTGCAGACGCTCGCCCTCATCCAGCGCAACGCCGGCGACCGCCAGGCGGTGGTCACCATGGCGCGCCGGCAGGAGCGGGAGCTGCGTGGCTGGCTCTACGCCGAGGGCGGCGACGGCCTCACCGACGAGGACACCCTCAGCGGGGCGATCGCCCGGGCCGCGGCCGAGGTGGAGGAGCGGCACGGCGTGAGCGTCGACGTGGTGACGGTGGGCGACTGCCGCCTCGACGAGCAGGTCGGGGCGGTGGTGGCCGCCGCCCGCGAGGCGATGGTCAACGCCGCCAAGTGGTCCGGGGCGCCGACCGTGTCCGTGTACGCGGAGGCGCGCGACGGCGAGGTGGCGGTGTTCGTGCGCGACTGGGGGTCGGGGTTCGACCTGGCGTCGGTCGGCCCCGACCGGCACGGCGTGCGGGAGTCGATCTCGGCGCGCATGGCCCGCCACGGGGGCCGGGCCGTCGTGCGCACGGCGCCCGGTGACGGCACCGAGGTGGAGCTGACGGTGAGGAGGGCGGTGGGATGACCTCGGCGTCCCGCCCGCGGCTGTTCCTCGTCGACGACCACCACCTCTTCCGGTCCGGCGTGCGGGCCGAGCTGCGTGACGCCGTCGACGTGGTGGGCGAGGCGTCCGAGGTGGGCTCGGCGGCGGAGATGATCGTCGAGCGTCGGCCCGACGTCGTCCTGCTCGACGTCCATCTCCCCGACGGCGGCGGGAGAGCGGTCATCGAGCGGGTCGCCCCCGTCGCCCCCGAGGTGCGGTTCCTCGCCATCTCCGTCTCCGACGCCGCCGAGGATGTGATCGCCGTCATCCGCGCCGGGGCGCGCGGCTACGTCACCAAGACCATCTCGGGGCCCGAGCTGGCCGACGCCATCCGACGCGTCGCCGGCGGTGACGCGGTCTTCTCCCCCCGACTGGCCGGCTTCGTGCTCGACGCGTTCTCCGCTGCTCCTGGCCCCAGCGAGGACCCCGAGCTCGACCAGCTGACCGCCAGGGAGCAGGAGGTGCTCCGCCTCATCGCCCGCGGTTACACCTACAAGGCGGTGGCGCGGGAGCTCCTGATCGGCGCCCGAACGGTCGAGAGCCACGTGTCGTCGGTGCTCCACAAGCTCCAGCTCTCCAACCGCCACGAGCTCACCCGCTGGGCGGCCGAGCGCCGCCTGATCTGAGGCGGTCGCCGTTCGACCGTCAGCCCACCCAGCCCTCGGGGAGAAGGGTGTCGCCGTAGTACACCTGCCAGGCGTGGTAGGCGAGGTAGGTGCGCTCGTTGGCGGCCATGATGCCGGCATAGGCGGTCACCGCCCGCACGTAGCGCTGGCTGGGGTTGTAGGCGTAGAGGGCGGCGCCCATGTTGTCCGGGGCGCCCCGGCTGCGCAGCAGGCGGGCGGCGGCGAGGATCGAGTCGTGGGTCGAGTTGATGTCGCCGCCCCTGCCGTAGATGGCCCAGGTGGAGGGCAGGAACTGCATAGGCCCCTTGGCCCCGGCCGAGCTGTCGCCCCGGATTCGACCCATTCGTGTCTCGACGAGGTGGATGGCGGCCAGGTACTCCCAGGGGACCCCGACCGCCTTCTGGGCCGCCTTGTACTCGGTCAGCAGCTCGCTCGCCGGAAGGGGCGGGACGATGCGCCACTTGGGGAGCTGCGGGACCGGCCTCGACAGCTTGGCCAGCTCGATCCCGGCCATCGCGTTGGCCTCTACCGCCGGGCGCAGCGGAGCGGGGACGAGGCCTGCGACCGTCGCCTGCCAGTCTGGGTTCCGGACGAGGAGGCGGTAGAGCCCTTGCTGCTCTCGTCCCAGCGCCGCCAGGTCCGCCTCGGGCGTGGCGGGATCACGGATCGCCGTTTCTACCGCCCCGAGGCGGGCGGCCACCCCCTCGGGGCTCTCCGCCACCGGCGGGAGCGTCGTGGTGGTCGGGGCGGCGACGGTCGACGTCGGCGCGCTCCTCTCCACCGGCGCGGACGCGATCGCCCGCGACGATGGGGCCTCGGCGCAACCGGCCAGGGTCAGCGCCACGGCCAGTGCCAAGGCCAGAGCCCACGCGGGGCGAGCCGTTCGCATCCGTTCCAAAGTACCGACGGCGCCACGAGGGAGGGTCTCACTCGGTCGGCGCTCTTCCGACGGTCGCCACTACTGCCGCCTCGCACATATTGCATAAGTGCCCCAGGCGTAGTAGACGCATGGGACCTATTTCGGCTGGGAACCAGGGGGACCGCCCGTGAGGCCCACGAGGATCGTCAGCGCCGTTACCGCTCTCGCTCTGTCGGCAGTCTTGGCGCAGGTCGCGCCCGCATACGCCGCGCACGTCAGCTGCGGACAGGTGATCACGCAGAGCACAACGCTGGACAGTGACGTCGGCCCCTGCCCCAATAATGGGATCATCGTCGGCGCCGACAACATCACCCTCAACCTGAACGGCTATCGGGTGTTCGGCACGGCCGGCCCCGGCGACCGGGCCGGCGTCTACGTGTTCCGCCGGAGCGGGGTCACGGTGAGAAACGGGACCGTCAGCAACTTCGATGGCGGCGTCGTCATAGAGGGGGGGTCGAACAACACCGTCGCCAACGTCGTCGCCCGCGACAACATCGGTCGAGGGACGGGGGCCCAGCGCACGATCTACGGCGACGGCATCGCCATCCTGTCGTCGGTCGACAACCTCGTTGTCAGCAGCCGGGCGATCAACAACGGGCCGTTCGCCGGCATCGGCGTGTACTCGGCGGTCGACATCGACCACCCTCGCCAGACCACGGGCGTGTCCAGCGGCAACGTCCTCGAAGGGAACCAGATCTCGGACAACATCCGGGCCCGGGACGGGAGCCTCAACAACCCGGAGGCCTCCGGCGTGCGCTTCGAGCCGGGCGGTTCGAACAACACCGCCCGGAACAACCAGATGCTGCGCAACGGCATCGACGGGATCCAGATCTTCTCCGGAGGCGGCGGGCACGTGGTGGAGAACAACCTCATCCACGGCAACGGCTTCTTCCGCACCGCCGTCCGCCGGGGCAACGGGATCACCCTCTTCCGCGGGAACGCCGACAACCTGATCCGCAACAACCGCATCACTCGCAACGCCGACAGCGGCATCTGGGTGCAGGGCCCGGCCGGGGCCAACCCCGGCTCCGTTCGGAACCGGATCCTCGACAACTACGTCGTGGGCAACGTGGCGCTGCCGTCGATCGTGAACGTCAACTTCTCGCCGCACTTCGACCTCAACGACCGCAACCCCGACTGTGACGCCAACGTGTGGTTCGGGAATCGGTACCGCACGGCGAACCCGCCGTGCACCACCGCCGGCGGCCAGCGGCTCTAGGACCGCATCGCTCGTGGTGTCAGTGGCGGATGTCACAGCATGACGCGGTGACGCTCGACCCTCGACGGGCATGTTGTTGCGCCGCATTCCACTGATCACTGGGGGAAAACGATGCGAGCATCCAAACGGCGAATTCTCGGCGCGGCAGTGGCGACAGCGGCGGCGCTCGGGTCTCTCGGAGTCGCTGCGGCAACCCCGGCTCACGCGAGCCACGCCCCTCCTGGGCGATCCTGCCAGGCCTTCGCGGAGAACCTTCCGGCCTTGTTCGCCGAAGCGTATGGAACCGCGCCGGGCGCTCAAGGCCGGTGCGCACGGACGATCGCGAAGCTCCACTAGCGACCGGCCAAGAGAGGTGGGAGGCGCCACGGCTGCGGGCCACGGCGCTCGTTGTCTGAGACCCGCTTCGTAGGAGGCTGCGGTCGTCCTTCTCAAGTGCAAGGCCGAGGGAAAGGGGTTGGACGCCTTTCCCTCGGCCGTGCTCTGTCGGCAAGGCAGCTCTAGGCGGAGAAACCAACGCCAAGTGCGGCCAGGTAGGTCGAGTTCAAGCGGCGCCCGTCGTAGACGTCGACGTGTCCGGCGTGGTTTCCGGCCCCACATGTGGCCAAGAGGACCGCTGCCGGGACGGTGATCTGCACCGTGCCGTTCCCGTCGTCGTCGGTCGTGATCGCGCCGACCGGTCGCTTGTGGGGACCCGTCCACGCGTCGCATCCCAGATCGACTTGCATGGTGGCATTGGGAGCAACACCCGCGGCAACGGCCGCGAAGACCGCCGTTCTCACCCTCATGATGTTGCGTCGGTGTCCCGCCCGTTGCCGGCGGCGGCCGGCCGCCCTCTCCGTCCGGGGCGGCACGGGGAGACGAACGTGGGGCCGAAGGCAGCGAGCACTTACCCACACGGAACCAGCTGGAGCGGTCAGCGCCTTCACTGGGTCAGGGACGGGCGAAGCTACGCACCAAGCGACCAAACCTTGACTTCGCTGCCGCCGACAGACGACCGCACTGGCACATGGTGGTCCTCGTCGATTGGCACTCGGTCCCGACGGCCGCCGTCGCCCAGCCCGCCGTCGGGGCGCGGTTTCCCGGTGCCGACGGAGAGATTCGAACTCTCGTCGGGGGTGTCCGGAGGGGTCCGGGCTGGTCCGTCACAAGTGTGCCTGAGCAGCACTTTCGCGACGCGTGGGCGGCCGGCCGTCCGGCTCCGTCCGGGCGCGTTGTGGGAAGTCCGTGACCAGCGTGTGACCACGGACGTACCTTCGAGGGGTGGCGGACTCAGGGCTCGTCGCATTCGGCGCAGCCGTCGCAGGAGCACTCGTTGGCGGAGCCGGAAGCGCGGTTGGCGCTGCATGGGTCCAACGACGAGAGATGGTCCGCGGAGCGCGCCTCCGGATGTACGACGAACTGCTCCCTAGCTTCAAGGCACGAAGCGCGTGGAGAGGACAGATGCCTCGACCAGCGTGGGGAGGGCTCCCTCCAGACGGCGGACCAACCAGCCCCGAACTACTGGCGGCCCTCCGCCGCAGCGCCGTGGTCGCGGGAAGCGACGAGGTTCGCCTCGTGGATGAGCTTCGCCAAAGTTGGGATGACCTTGTCCGGCCAGACCCAGAGGCAGAGCATGATCCGTACG
>DATACM010000314.1:0-2166 GCA_036259055.1 Acidimicrobiales bacterium
GTGCATGGTGAGGCCTAGGACGGCGACGCCGGGGATGGCGCCGGTGAGTTGGCGTGTTGCCTCGATGCCGTCAACCTCCGGCATCTTGAGGTCCATGACCACGACGTCGGGTCTGGCGACCAGGGCCTGCTCAACCACCACACCTCCGGTCGCCGCCTCACCGACGACCTCCATGTCGGGCAACGAGGCAATGAGATCCGTGAGGGCGCGGCGGAAGAGGGGATGGTCATCGGCGATGAGCACGCGGGTCATCCTGGCTCCAAGGGCGATAGGGGCAGCCGGGCGTGGACCGTTGTCCCGCTGGGTTCCCTGGTTCCGATGCTGAGCGTGCCGCCCAGCTCAGACGCCCGCTCCCGCATCGAGATCAAACCCACGCCCGCGACAGTCTGTTCGCTCCATCCCCGGCCGTCATCGGTCACAGCAAGAGTGAGGTCCCCGTTGAGGGTTATTCGCACCCGGCAGCGCGTCGCGCCAGCATGGCGGGCGGCATTCGTGATCGCCTCGCTGGCGATGCGGTAGGCAGCGACCTCGACGGCGGCGGGAAGCGGTGGGAGAGGGTCGGGGGCCTCCACCTCGACGACCATGTCGTGGCCGAGTCCGTTGCGCCCAGGTTCGCCGACCTGCAGGAAGCGACCTGCCTGCTGACGCAGCGCCCCGACGAGACCCAACTCGTCGAGAGCGGGGGGACGCAGGTCGTAGACGAGCCGACGAATCTCGTTGATCGCTTCGGTGACCTCCGTGCGTGCCTCTCCGAGGAGTCGCTCGGCGGCGGCGGGATCTCTTCGCAGCAGGTTCCGGATGGTGTCGTGGCGCAGGGCCACCGCGGTGAGCGTCGGGCCGACGCCGTCGTGGAGGTCACGTCGCAGCCGGCGTCGCTCCTCCTCGAGCGCGGTCACGAGCCGCTCTCGGGAGCGCTGCAAGTCCCGCCGCAGACGGACGGCGTGCAACGTGACAGCCAATTGTGGCAGGAGGGTCTCGAGCACGCGGCGGTCGCGCGCCGACAGTCGGTCTCCCCGTCGGGGAACGACGAGCAACGTGCCGACCGCCTCCCCCTGGTGCACGAGCGGTAGACGAAGCTCGGACCCGAGCGCCTGATCCGGTTCCCCACTGAGCCGCGGCTCGTCGGCGACGGCTACCGAGACCCGTCCGAGCTTGAGCGTCTGGCCGAGCTCCCGCAACACGTCCGAGAGCAACGACTCGGGCGTAGCCGCCGCCTCTAGCTGCCGACCGAGGCCGGTAATGACACCGAGAGGATCTCGCCGGCGGCCGTACATCACCCGGTCGACGAGCTGCTGGACGACAGCTCGGGCCGGAAGGGCGAGCACAGCGACCAGCCCGGTGGCCAGCAGTGGGACGCCGAGGGTCTCGCCGCCCGTCACCGCCCGCCCGGCTGCCACGACGACGACGACCCAGAGCCCCCACAGCAGGGCGCTGACGACGATGTAGACGAGCGCCCGGTTGAGGACGACGTCGATCTCGTACAGCCGGTACTTGAGCACGGCGATCGCCACCGGCAGCGCGAACAACGTCACCGCGGCCGTAGAGATCCAGACACCGCTCCTGCCGAAGATGAAGACGATGAACGACGCCACGAGGGGGGCGGCGGCCACCGCCAGCCACTTGAGCTGTTGGCGTTGGTCCGAGTTCCCCCGCCGGTAGCGCAGGACGAGGGAGACGACGGCGGCGGCCCCGGCGAGGTTCAAGAGCAATGGGCCCACCGGCAGGAGGCGGTCGCTCAGGGCGAGAGGCAGCGGGCTGTCCCTCGGGATCCACGTCGGGAGCCCGTTTGCCGGGCAGCGACTACAGGTGCCGAGGGTGAGCACCCACAAACCGGTTCCCAGCACTGCCAGCCACCCGACGGGGCGCCACCGTGGGCTCAGGGGACGGCCGTCGGGAAAGATGGCGAGGGTGAGGATCATCCCCGCCGGCACCGGGACCCAGCTGAACGAGCCGAACCAGAACGCGGCTTCCCATCCCGGCAGTGCGCCGTCGTGAACGCCGAGGGCGTACGCCGCGTAGGTCGTGGCCGCCCCAGTGATGCCGTTGCCAATCCCGCCAGCGAGGAAAAGCCAACCGATGGCGTTGGGGGGGCGGCGGGTAGCGATGACGGCGCCCGCTGTGGCGAACGCCACGGCGACGCAGGCGTTGAACGCCCAGTACTCCCCG
>DATACM010000315.1:0-1637 GCA_036259055.1 Acidimicrobiales bacterium
CAGCCGGGCCCGTAGGTCGCGGTCCCTGGCGACCAGTGTGCGGATACGGGACGCTGCGCCGACCAGTCCGCCCTCGGCACCTGCGGTGTTCGTGTCCCGTGAGGTGGTGTAGGTCGGGGTTGGGGTCCACCTGCGGGTGGGCCACCGGCGTGAATCTCGACGTGTTCCTTGCCGGGTTCACGTTGAAGGAGAAGCCGCCGGTGGCCCTCTCAGAGTCTGACCTGTCCGAACTGCTCGCCGCGCTCAAGGCCGGGGAGATGACCGACACGATCCGCCAGAGTCTGGAGTGGATCCTCCAGCAGCTGATCGAGGCCGAGGCCACGACGGTGATCGGGGCCCGTCCGCATGAGCGCACCGACACGCGGGTGACCCAGCGCAACGGGCATCGCCCCAAGCTGGTGTCGACCGCAGCTGGGGATGTCGAGCTGGCGATCCCGAAGCTGCGGGAGGGTTCGTTCTTCCCGTCGCTGCTCGAGCGGCGCCGGCGGATCGATCGGGCCCTGTTCGCGGTGGTGATGGAGGCCTACGTGCACGGTGTCTCGACCCGGAAGGTCGACGACCTGGTCAAGGCCCTGGGTGTGGGCTCGGGGATCTCCCGCAGCGAGGTGTCGCGGATCTGCGCCGAGCTTGACCGGGACCTGGATGGGTTCCGCAATCGGCGCCTGGATCACATCGGGTTCCCGTACGTGTTCGCCGATGCCACCTACCTCAAGGGCCGGGTGCGGGGGCGGGTCGTGTCCCGGGCCGTCGTGGTGGCCACCGGTGTCACCAGCTCCGGTGACCGCGAGGTGCTCGGTGTCGAGGTCGGCGACAGCGAGGACCAGGCGTTCTGGGCCGCGTTCTTCAAAGGGCTGCGGTCCCGCGGCCTGTCCGGTGTGCAACTCGTCGTCTCCGACCACCACCTCGGCCTCAAGACGGCGGTCGAGTCGGTGTTCGTCGGCGCGGCCTGGCAGCGCTGCCGGGTCCACTTCATGCGCAACCTGCTGGCCCGGGTTCCCAAGGGCTCGGCCGAGATGGTGGCGCGGCGGTGCGGACGATCTTCGCTCAGCCCGACGCGGCGCATGTGCGTTCCCAGCTCGATGAGGTCACCCGCATGCTGGAGGGCCAGTTCCCCGACGTCGCCCAGATGCTCACCGACGCCGCCGAGGACGTCCTGGCCTTCACGACCTTCCCGCAGAGCCACTGGCGCAAGATCTGGTCGACGAACCCGCTGGAGCGCCTGAACGCCGAGATCAAACGACGCACCAAGGTCGTCGGGATCTTCCCCAACGATGCCTCGATCACCCGCCTCGTCACAGCCGTGGTCGTCGAAACCCACGACGAATGGGCCGTCGCCGAGCGCCGCTACCTCTCCGAAGACTCCATGGCCAAGCTGCACGCCGAACCCGACACCCAGCCAGCCACCGAGGAGGCGCCCCTCGCCATCACCGCATAGACCAAACTGTCCGACGTCGAGCTCCACGCCGGCGTCGACCTACACCACACCGCGGGACACGATCGTGAAGTGCCGGGCTGAGCGTCGAACCAGCGTCAACCGGGGCTAGACGGGACGTATACCCCTCGCTGTCAACGTCGGTGGCAGTAGCCGCTCGTACCAAAGGAGGGGTGCGATGAAGGTGCTGTCACACCGCGGGACC
>DATACM010000316.1:0-2766 GCA_036259055.1 Acidimicrobiales bacterium
CCCCCGGGCGGTGGAGATGGCGACGTTCAACGCCCGCCTCAACCGCCTGGCCAACGTCACCGCGGTGCAAGGTGACCTGTTCGACCCGGTCGCCGGGCGGCGTTTCGATCTCATCGTCTCCAACCCCCCGTTCATCATCTCCCCGGACTCCGAGCACCTCTTCCTCTACAGCGGCCTCGGGGGCGACGAGGCGTGCCGCAGGATCGTCGGCGAGGCGCCCCGCTTCCTCACCGACGGAGGGTTGTGCCAGCTCCTCGCCAACTGGGCCCTCCGCAAGGGCGAGGACTGGGAGGAGTGGCCCCGTCAGTGGGCGCGGGGCACCGGATGCGACCTGTGGGTCCTCCGCCGGGCCACCCACCCCGTCGACGAGTACGCGGCCACGTGGATCGAGCGGGACGACCGGTCGGGGGAGGGGTTCGCCGGCGCCTTCGCCGAGTGGATGAACTACTACGACGGTGAGGGGATCGAGTGCATCGTCGGGGGCGTGATCGCCATGCGGCGACGGCGACGGGCCCGCCGTGGTTCTGGGCCGACGACGCCCCCGCCTCCATGTCGTTCCCCTGCGGCGACGACGTGGCCGCCGGCTTCGACCGGCGGGACCTGCTCGCCGAGTTGGCCGACGACCGCGCCCTTCTGGCGGCGCGCCTGAAGCTCTCCGACGACGTCCGCCTGCACCAGCAGCTCCGCCCCGTGGACGGCGCATGGGAGGTGGTCAGCGCCGAGGTCCGACGGTCGAGCGGCCTCGAGTACGCCGGGAGCATCGACGTCGACGGAGCGAGGCTCCTGGCCGCCTGCGACGGGCGGCGACCGCTCGGCGACCTGGTGGCGGAGCTGGCGGCGTCGGTGGGCGCCGAGGCGGCGGACGTGACGCCCGCCGCCGTCGGGATCGTCCGCCGGCTGATCGCCCAGGGCTTCCTCGGGCGCTGAACGCCCGTCAGAACTTGGTGTTCTTGGTCAGGTCCCAGCCCACCGTTATGGGGGCGTCGGTCTTGCCGCTGGGGTCCTGGGAGAGGTAGTCGATCTGGATCTTGGCGAAGTTCAGCGAGAAGGTGTCGTTGGGAGAGTCGCCGTCGGCGCTGGACGCCTGCTGGTAGGACGAGACGAGGATGTCGCTGAACTTGATCTTCAGGAACTCCATCTGGTTCCCGCCGCTCTTGCGGGCGGTGAGGACCGCTTCCTTGATGTGCTGGCCGGTGGCCACCGCGAGGAAGAGCTTGGGCGACGCCTTGCTGGCCCGCATCACGAAGTGGAAGTCCTGCATCTGGACCTTGCCGGCTCCGCCGCCCCCGCCCGCGCTTCCCGCCGTCCCCTGCTGGGTCGCGCCCCAGCTGAACGACTCGATGTCGATCGAGCCCTTGTGCTTGGCGTCGGCGCTCTCGCCCTCGATGTCGGTGATCTTCAAGAACATGTCGACGGCCATCGGGCGGGAGCGTAGCCCCCGACGGACTACGGTTGCTCGCCATGTTCCGTTCCCCGCTTCTCGCCTGGTTCGTCACGGCCGGCGTCACGCAGCTGGCGCTGTTCGCGACCACCATCTACCTGCACCGGGTGCTCTCGCACCGGGCCATAACGTTGTCTCCGGGCGTCGCCGGGGTGTTGCGAGTGATCCTCTGGCTGACCACCGGCATCCGACCCCGGCAGTGGGTGGCCGTGCACCGGCTGCACCACGCCCACGCCGACGAGGAGGGCGATCCCCACTCGCCTCTGATCGAGGGCTTCAACCAGGTGCAGTTCGGGAACTACTGGATGTACAAGCGGGCGGCGAACAACCCCGCGGTGGTGGCCCGCTATGCCCGCGACCTTCCCGGTGACCGCTGGGACCGAACGCTGTTCGACCACGCTTTCCTCGGGCTCGGCCTCGGCATTGTCTTTTTGTGCCTGCTCCTCGGCCCGTGGCTCGGGCTCGTGAGCGCCGGCGTCCACGCAGTCGCCTACGTGCTCCTGAGCGCCGCCGTCAACGCCGTCGGCCACCGCTTCGGGCGCCAGCCCCATCCCGGCAACATGGCCCGCAACTCGCAGTGGCTCGCCTGGCTCACGGCCGGAGAGGGGCTGCACAACAACCACCACGCCGCTCCCACCTCGGCCCGTTTCGCCATGCGGCGGGGCGAGATCGACCCAGGCTGGTGGGTCGTCGCCTTCCTGCAGCGCCTGCGATGGGCGCGGGTCCGCCACGAACGACCAGTGATGGCCCGGCCGGCCGCCGCTTAGCGCGGGCCGGCGGTCAGCGGCCGAATATGTAGATGATCCAGATGATCGACGCCACGATGCCGATGACGCCCAGGATCTGCCCGGCCGTGGCCAGCCCCTGCCCGCCCACCGTGCCTCCGGCGTCGGCGATCTTCCTCTTGGCCGTCGTCCCCAGCACCACGGCGATGATCCCGAGGATGATGCCGAAGATGAACAGGGAGAGCAGCCCGAGGACGAAGGACGCGATGGCCGTGCCGTCGGTGCCCGTCCTGGCCGGAGGCGCGTAGCCGGGCGACACGGGAGGCGCCGGCGGCGGCTGTCCCGGGGGGCGATCGTCGGGGGGCTGGGAACTTCCGCCAGGTTGGTTCCAGCTCATGGGCCGACCGTAGCACCAGCCGCCGGTCGGCCGGCTCGGCTACCCGGCCGCCAGCTTGCGGGCGGCGGCGGCGATGTGGTCGGCGTCGATGCCGGCGGCGGCCAGCAGGTCGTCGGGCTTGCCCGAGGTGGGCATGTCGGAGACGGCCAGGCTCACCACCCGGGTGTGGGTGTCGGTGTCGGCGAAGACCTCCAACACGGCGT
>DATACM010000317.1:0-14474 GCA_036259055.1 Acidimicrobiales bacterium
CGGGCCGCCTCGACCGGCGCCCGCTCGGTCAGCGCTCGGTCCCCGGCAGTCGCCCGCACGGGTGCCCGGTCGACCTCGGCGGGGCCTCGCCGGGTACCCGCCGCCCGCCGCGCTGGCGGCGTCCGGCGCGCCCCGACCGCAGATCCGCGGAAGCGGTTGACCGCCCTCCTCGTCGTCCTCGCCGTCGCCCTCGCAGCGGTCGCCGTCCGCCTGTGGATGGTGCAGGGCCCGGGCGGGCGCCACTACGCCGACCTCGGGCGCGAGCAGCGCGTGCGCTCGGCGGTGCTGCCGGCGGAGCGAGGAGCCATCGTCGACCGCAACGGCGTCGAGCTCGCCATGTCGACGCGCCGCCGCACGGTGTGGGCCGACCCTCGGTCGGTGCGCGACCCGGCCGCCGCCGCCCGCGCCCTCGCCCCGCTGCTCCGCCAGAGCGAGCCGTCTCTCCGCCAGCGTCTGACCACCAACGGGGGCTTCGTCTACCTGGCCCGCAAGGTCGAGGACCCGGTGGCCGACGCCGTCGCCGCACTCGCCATCCCCGGTGTCGGCCTGCTCGACGAGCCCAAGCGGGTGGACCCCGCCGGCGCGCTGGCCGCGCCCGTCCTCGGGCAGGTGGGGCTCGACGACGAGGGCCTCTCGGGGCTCGAGCTCCAGTACGAGAAGGAGCTGGCCGGCCGGGACGGGACCCTCCTGGTGGAGAAGGACCCGTCCGGCAACGACATCGCCTCCGGGGTGCACGAGCTGCGGTCCGCGTCCCGGGGCGACCAGCTCGTCCTCACCATTGACCGGGCCATGCAGTTCGAGACCGAGCGGGTGCTGGCCGACCAGATCGTGGCCTCGCGCGCCAAGGGCGGGATCGCCCTGGTGATGGACCCTCGCACCGGCGAGATCCTGGCCATGGCCAACCTGGTGGCGGGCGCCGCCGGGTCCCCGCCCGTCCCGTCCCCCGACAACATGGCCGTCACCCGTGTGTACGAGCCGGGGTCGGTGAACAAGATGATCACCGTGTCGGCTGCCCTGGAGGAGAAGGTCGTCCGGCCCAGCGACACCTTCGTCGTCCCCGACCGCATGGGCGTCGCCGACGCCCTGTTCCACGACTCGAGCCCCCACGCGACCGAGGTGATGACGGTCGAGCGGATCCTCGCCGAGTCCTCCAACGTCGGGACCATCATGATCGGCCAGCGCCTGGGCAAGACCCACCTCGACTCCTACCTGCGGGCCTTCGGCCTGGCCGACCGGACGAGCCTCGCCTTCCCGGGCGAGGCCAAGGGCATCCTCCCCCGGCCCGACGAGTGGTCGGGGACGTCGATCGCCACCCTCCCCATCGGCCAGGGCGTCGCCGTGACCGCGCTCCAGATGCTCAGCGCCTACAACACCATCGCCAACGGCGGCGTCTACGTCTCCCCCTCGCTGGTCACCCGGGTCGTGGGCGCCGACGGTGAGGTCCGCCCGGTCCGCCGCCCCGAGCCTCGCCGGGTGGTGTCGGAGGAGACGGCCCGGGCCGTCACCGCCATGCTCGAGCAGGTCGTCACCGACGGGACGGGCACGGCGGCGGCCGTCCCCGGCTACCGGGTGGCGGGAAAGACCGGCACCGCCTCCAAGCCCCGCGAGGGAGGCGTGGGCTACGAGGCGGGCGCCTACGTGGCCAGCTTCGCCGGCTTCCTCCCCGCCGGCGGGCCCCGGCTCTCCGCCATCGTCATCCTCGACGAGCCCACCCCCTACTACGGCGGGCTGGTCGCCGCGCCCGTGTTCTCCCAGCTGGCGGGGTACGGCGTCCGCCTCCTCGCCGTGCCGCCGGACACCCCCCGCCCGCCCGCCTCGGCGCTGCCGGGGGCCACTACGCTCGGGCGCACCCCCACGAGGCCCTAGGACTCCTGCGTGCAGCTGGACCAGTTGCTCGGCGGGGTCGAGGTGCTGGACCTCCGGGGCGACCCGGCCAGCACCGAGGTCACCGCCATCACCCACGATTCCCGGGCGGTCACCTCCGGCGCGCTCTTCTGCTGTGTGCCCGGCGCGGTGGCCGACGGCCACGACCACGCCGCCGACGCAGTGGCGGCGGGCGCGTCGGCCCTCCTGTGCGAGCACGTCCTGCCCCTCGAGGTGACCCAGGTGGTCGTCCCCTCCGTCCGGGTGGCGATGCCCCGGGCGGCGGCCGCCTTCTTCGGCCACCCGTCGCGGCGGTTGGCCGTGGTCGGCGTCACCGGCACCAACGGGAAGACGACGACCACCCACCTGCTGGCCGCCGCCCTCCGCGCCGACGGCCGCCCGACGGAGGTGGTGGGCACGCTGTCGGGCCCGCGGACCACTCCGGAGGCCACCGAGCTGCAGGCCCGCCTGGCCGCCCTGGCCGATGCGGGGACGGCGGCCGTCAGCATGGAGGTCTCGTCGCACGCCCTGGCCCAGCACCGGGTCGACGCCACCTGGTTCGAGGTCGCGGTCTTCACCAACCTGAGCCAGGACCACCTCGACTTCCACGGGTCGCTGGAGGAGTACTTCGCCGCCAAGGCGTCGCTGTTCTCGCCCGACCGAGCGGGTGTGGCCGTCGTCAACGGCGACGACCCGTGGGGCCGCCGCCTCCTCGACGCCGTGTCCGTCCCCACCCGCCCCTTCACCCTGGCCGACGCCGCCGACCTCGAGGTGGGGCCGGTGTCGAGCACCTTCCGCTGGGAGGGCGAGCCCGTGCGGCTCCACCTGGGCGGGACGTTCAACGTCGCCAACGCGCTGGCCGCTGCCACCGCCGCCCGGGAGCTGGGCGCCGACCGCGCCGCCGTCGCCGCCGGGCTGTCGTCGTTGACCTCGGTGCCTGGCCGCTTCGAGACGGTCGAGGCGGGACAGCCCTTCACCGTCGTCGTCGACTACGCCCACACCCCTGCCAGCCTCGAGCAGGTGCTCCTGGCGGCGCGCCACGCGGCGGCGAACGACGGAGGACGGGTGCTGCTCGTCTTCGGCTGCGGGGGCGACCGGGACACGGCCAAGCGCCCGGCGATGGGCGAGGTCGCCACCCGCCTGGCGGACGTCGCCGTCCTCACGTCGGACAACCCCCGCAGCGAGGACCCCACCGCCATCATCGACGCGGTCCGCGCCGGCGTTCGGCGCCCGGAGGTCCTCGTCGTCGAACCCGAGCGCCGGGCGGCCATCGCCCTCGCCCTGGACCAGGCCCGTCCCGGCGACGTGGTGGTGGTGGCGGGCAAGGGCCACGAGACGACGCAGGTGACGGGGACGACCGTCGAGCCCTTCGACGACCGGGCGGTGGTCCGGGCCCAGCTCGAGCGGGCGAACCGATGAGGTGGCGCGCCCAGGAGGTCGCCGCCGCCGTCGGCGGGACGCGGGACGGCCCCGACGTCGAGATCACCGGTGTGACCGTCGACTCCCGGCGGGTGCGGGGCGGCGAGCTGTTCGTCCCCGTACGGGCCGTCCGCGACGGACACGACTTCGTCGGGGCGGCGGTGGACGCGGGCGCCGCCGCCTACCTCACCGAGCGAGAGCCGGGCGCGGGACGGGCGACGGCGATCCTCGTGCCGGACACGGTCGCCGCCCTCGCCGCGCTGGGCGAAGCCGCCCGCCGGCGCCTGCCCGACCGCGTCGTGGGCGTGACCGGCTCGGCCGGCAAGACCTCCACCAAGGACCTGCTGGCCGCCGCCCTCGACCGGGCGTTCCCCACCGCCGCCAGCGAGCGGTCGTTCAACAACGAGCTGGGCGTCCCCCTGACCCTGGCCAACGCCCCCGAGGGCACGGAGGTGGCGGTGGTCGAGCTGGGGGCGCGGGGGCCCGGCCACATCCGGTGGCTGTGCGGGCTGGCCCGACCGACGATCGGGGTCGTCACCAACGTGGGGCTGGCCCACACCGAGATGCTGGGCTCGCTCGAGGGCGTCGCCGCGGCCAAGAGCGAGCTGGTCGCCGCCCTGCCGGCGTCGGGATGGGCGGTGCTCAACGCCGACGACGAGCGGGTGGCGGCGATGGCGGCGGCGACCGCCGCCCGGGTGCTCACGTTCGGGGTCACCAAGGGCGAGGTGCGGGCCACCGGACTGGTCGTCGACGACGAGCTGCGTCCCGCCTTCCGCCTGCGCTCGCCGTGGGGGGAGGCCGAGGTGCGGCTGGAGGCGCGGGGGGCCCATCACGCCGCCAACGCCGCCGCCGCCGCGGCCGCCGCCCTGGCTGCCGGCGCCCCCCTCGACAAGGTGGTCGAGGGCCTGGCCGGCGCCCGCCTGTCGCCCTGGCGGATGGAGCTGGCGCGGGCCGCCGCCGGCGGGGTCGTGCTCAACGACGCCTACAACGCCAACCCGTCGTCGACGGAGGCGGCCTTGCGCGCCCTGGCCGCCATCCCCGCCGAGCGGCGCGTGGCCGTCCTCGGCCCGATGCTCGAGCTCGGGGAGCACAGCGTCCCCGCGCACCGCCGGATGGGGGAGCTGGCCCGGGAGCTCGGCATCGACCGGGTGATCACCGTCGGCGCGCCCGCCTACGGGGGGGAGGACGTCGCCGGCCCCGACGAGGCGGCCCTCCTGGTGGGCACCGTGGGCCGGGGCCACGCCGTGCTCGTGAAAGGCAGCCGGGCCGCCGGGCTCGAGCGCCTGGCCGCCGCCCTGGTCGACGGCCCCGGCCCGGACGTCCCCGAGCCCCGAGAGGCGCAGGCGTGGTAGCGCTCCTCGTCGCCCTCGGCGTCGGCCTGCTGGCCTCCATCATGGGCACGCCACTGCTCATCCGCGCCCTCCAGGAGCGGGGCATCGGCCAGCCGATCCGCGAGGACGGCCCTCAGGGCCACGTGACCAAGGCCGGCACGCCCACCATGGGCGGCCTCATCATGGTGGGAGCGGCGGTCATCGGCTACCTGGCCAGCCACGTCAACAGCGGGGCGGTGTTCACCAGCGCCGGGCTGCTCGTCCTGCTGGTGACGGTGGGGGCGGCGATCGTCGGCTTCCTCGACGACTGGATCGCGGTGTCGCGCCAACGGAGCCTGGGGCTGACCAAGACGACCAAGACGGTCGGTCTCATCGCGGTGGCTCTGGTGTTCGCCTTCCTCGCCGTGTACCGGGCCAAGGTGCGGACCGACCTCTCGTTCACCCGATCCATCGGCGTCGGCCTCAGCGACCCCGTCTACCTCATCTGGGCGGTGCTCATCCTCTACGGGGCGTCGAACGCGGTGAACCTGAGCGACGGCCTCGACGGCCTGGCCGCCGGGTGCTCGATCTTCTCGTTCGCCGCCTTCGTCTTCATCGGCTTCTGGCAGTTCCGCCATCCCGACTGCTACCTCGTCGGACCCGCCCTCGACCTCTCGCTCGTGGCGGCCGCCCTCACCGGGGCGTGCGCCGGGTTCCTCTGGTGGAACGCCGCGCCTGCGCGCATCTTCATGGGAGACACCGGGTCGCTGGCCATCGGCGCCGCCCTCGGCGCGCTCTCCCTCACCACCAACACCCACCTGCTGCTGCCGGTGGTCGGCGGGCTGTTCGTGATGGTCACCCTGTCGGTGGTCGTCCAGGTGGCGGCGTTCAAGCTGTTGGGCCGGCGGGTCTTCCGCATGGCGCCCATCCATCACCACTTCGAGCTCCTGGGCTGGCCGGAGACCACGGTGATCGTGCGCTTCTGGGTGCTCGCCGGGCTCTGCGCGGCGCTCGCGGTGGGCCTGTTCTACGCCGACTTCCTCTCCAACGGTTGCGAGGTGTTCACCGGTGCCTGAGCTGGCCCTCGTCGTCGGGCTCGGGCGCAGCGGGGCCGCCGTCGCCCGCCACCTTCGCGACCGCGGCGCCAACGTGGTCGCGGTCGACGACGCGCCCGGAGACGACGCCCGGGCCAATGCCGCCCGCCTCGGCATCGAGCTACGGGAGGCGCCGGACGAGGAGGCGCTCGCCCGCCTGGTGGCGGGTGCCGACGTGGTCGTGCCCAGCCCGGGCGTCCCCGAGGATCACCCGGTCTTCGGGCTGGCGTCCGCCGCCGGCGTGGCCGTGCGCAGCGAGGTGGAGCTGGCGTTCCGGTGGAGCCGGCGCCCGATCGTCGCCGTCACCGGGACGAACGGCAAGACCACGGTGACCGCCCTCGTCACCGAGATGCTGGTGGCGTCGGGAAGGCGCGCGGTGGCCGGGGGCAACATCGGGCTGCCACTCTCGGACGCCGTGCGCCGGGACGTCGAGGTGGTGGTGGCCGAGGTCTCGTCGTTCCAGCTGCGGTGGACCGACACGTTCCGCCCCTCCGTCGCGGTGTGGCTCAACCTGGCCGAGGACCACCTCGACTGGCACCCCGACCTCGCCTCCTACGTCGCCGCCAAGGCGCGGATATGGGCCAACCAGGGCCGGGGCGACGTCGCCGTCGCCAACGCCGACGACCCGGTGGTGATGAAGGAGGCGGCGGCGGTGCGGTCGCGCCTGGAGACGTTCGGGTTGGAGCAGCCGGCCGACTGGCGTGTCGTCGACGGCGTCCTCAAGGGCCCGCCCGGCCGCATCCTGCCCGTGGCCGAGCTTCCCCGCGCCCTTCCCCACGACCTCTCCAACGCCCTGGCCGCCAGCGCCGCCGCGTTGGCCGCGGGCGCCAGCCGAGAGGGCGTCCGGGCCGCCCTCCGCGCCTTCGAGGGGCTGCCTCACCGGCTCACCCTCGTGGCCGAGGCGGGCGGGGTCCGGTGGTACGACGACTCCAAGGCGACCAACCCCCACGCCGCCCTGGCCGCCGTCTCCGGGTTCGACTCGGTGGTGCTGGTGGCTGGCGGGCGCAACAAGGGGCTCGACCTCGGCGTGCTGGCCCGCCGGGCCGACCGGCTGCGGGCGGTGGTGGCGGTGGGGGAGGCCGCTCCCGATGTGGAGGAGGCGTTCGCCGGCGTCCGCCCGGTCGCCCGGGCCGCCGACATGGACGAGGCGGTCCAGGCGGCGGCGGCGGTCGCCCGCCCCGGCGACGTGGTCCTCCTCGCCCCCGGCTGCGCGTCGTTCGACAGCTACGGGTCCTACGCCGAGCGGGGCGCCGACTTCGCCCGGGCGGTCACCCGCGCCTTGGGCCAGGCGGCGGGCGATGAGACGGGCGATGGGACGGGCGATGGGAAGGAAGGTGGGTCCGATGGCTGACCTCGCCGCCCCGGCGCGTCGCCGGACGGGCGAGAGATCTTCTTCGGAGCGGGGCGGCCGGGTCTGGGTCACCATCCCCGCGGTCGTCGGGGTGCTGTGCGGGATCGGCCTGATGATGGTGCTGTCGGCCTCGTCGGTGCAGGCTCTTCGCACCACCGGCGGCCCGTGGGTGTTCTTCGTCCGCCAGGCCGCCTGGGTGGCGGCCGGCGCGGTGGCCCTGTGGGTCGCCGCCAAGGTCGACTACCACAGGTGGCGGTCGGTCGCCGGGATCCTGCTCGGCCTGTGCGCGGTCCTGCTGGTGTGCGTGCTCATCCCCGCTTTGGGGATCACCGCCGGCGGCTCGTCGCGCTGGCTGGGCTTCGGCCAGCTCCGGTTCCAGCCTTCGGAGCTGGCGAAGCTCGGCCTGCTGCTCTTCACCGCCGACCTCGTGGCCCGCCGCACCGAGCGTCGGCCCGACCACGCCGTGCTCGTGCGCCCCGCCCTCCTGGCCACCGGGTCGGTGGGGCTGCTGGTCCTGCTCCAGCCCGACATGGGCACGACCATGATCCTGCTCCTCGTCGTGCTGGCCGTGCTCTTCGTGGGCGGCGTGCGGCTGGCCCACATGGCCGCCCTGGTGGCGGCGTCGGTCGCCAGCGGGGTCGTGCTCGGGCTGGTGGAGGGGTACCGGCGGGCCCGCCTGTTCGCCTTCGTGGACCCGTGGAAGGACCCCTCGAACACCGGCTACCAGATCGCCCAGTCCCTCGTCGCCCTGGGCACCGGCCACCTCTCGGGCGTGGGGCTGGGGGCGAGCCGGGCCAAGTGGGGCTTTCTCCCCAACGCCCACACCGACTTCATCTTCGCCATCATCGGGGAGGAGCTCGGCCTCTTGGGGACGATCCTCGTGGTGGCCCTCTTCGCCGCCTTCGCCGCCGTCGGCATCCGGGCCGCCGTGCGCGCCCCCGACTGCTTCGGGCGGCTGGTGGCGGCCGGCGTCACCGTGTGGGTGGTGGGCCAGGCGTTCATCAACCTCGGCGCGGTGATCGGCATCCTGCCCGTCACCGGCGTGCCGCTTCCCTTCGTCTCCTTCGGCGGCTCGTCCCTCGTCATCACCATGGCTGCGGTCGGGATCCTCGTGAACGTGGCCCGCCAGGGCGAACGGAGCCGGTGAGCGGCCAGCCCGCGGCCCGACCGCCGTCGGAGACGTGGGCGGTCGTGGCGGGAGGGGGCACGGCCGGCCACGTGCTGCCCGGGCTGGCGGTGGCGCGGGCCCTCGTCGACGCCGGCCACCCGCCCGACACCATCCAGTGGGTCGGCAGCGAGACGGGGATCGAGGGCCGGTTGGTGCCGGAGGCGGGGTTCGGCGTCACCCTGCTGCCCGGGCGAGGCATCGAGCGGCGCCTGTCGGCCGCCAGCGTCGCCGCCACCATCAACCTGGCCCGGGCGGTGGTCCGGGCGATGGGGGTGGTGTCCCGCCTGCGCCCGGCCGTGGTCCTGGCCCTCGGCGGCTACGCCAGCGTGCCCTGCGCCCTGGCCGCCGTGGGGCGGCGCGTCCCCGTGGTGGTGTGCGAGCAGAACGCCGTGCCCGGCGCCGCCAACCGCCTGGTGGCGCGCTTCGCCAAGGCGGCGGCGGTCTCCTTCCCCGGCACCGCCCTGCCCCGGGCCACCGTGACCGGGAACCCCGTGCGGGCCGAGGTGCTGGCCGTCGACCGAGGCCGTGACCGGGAGTCCGCCCGCAGGGCGCTGGCCCTGCCGCTCGACCGCCGGGTCCTCGCCGTGTTCGGCGGGTCGCTGGGCGCCCGCCGGATCAACTTCGCCCTGCTGTCCGCGCTCGAGCGGTGGGCCGGCCGGGACGACCTGGCCGTCCGCCACGTGGTCGGGCGGCGGGACTGGAAGATGGTGCAGGACGCCGTCCCCCCGCTGCCCGACGCCGGCGTGGCGTACGAGGCCGTCGAGTACGAGGACCGCATGGACCTGCTGCTGGCGGCCGCCGACGTGGCCGTGTGCCGGGCCGGGGCCACGACGGTGGCCGAGCTGGCGGTGGTCGGCCTGCCCGCGGTCCTCGTGCCCCTCCCGGGCGCGCCGGGGGACCACCAGACGGCGAACGCCCGCCACCTCGCCGACGCCGGGGCGGCGGTCCTCGTCCCCGACGCCGAGCTGGACGGCGCCCGCCTGGCCGGCGAGGTGGAGGCGCTGCTCGCCTCCCCCGACCGGCTGGCGGCGATGTCGGAGGCGGCGGCGGCCGTCGCGCGCCGCGACGCCGCCCAGCAGGTGGCCGCCCTGCTGGAGCGGCATGCCCGCCGTGGCTGAGCCGGCGGCGCCGGCGGTGGCGCCCCCGCCGGCGTTCGAGCTCAGCCGGCCCCGGCGGGTGCACGTGGTCGGGGTCGGGGGGGCGGGCATGAGCGCCCTGGCCGAGGTGCTGGTGGCCATGGGCCACCGAGTGTCCGGGAGCGACCTGGCCGCCACGCCGGTGCTCGACCGCCTCCGCCGCCTGGGCGTGCGGACGGAGGTGGGCCACGCCGCCGGGCACGTCGGCGACGCCGAGGCGGTGGCGATCTCGACCGCCGTCCCCGCCGACAACCCCGAGGTGGTGGCGGCGCGTGCCGCGGGGCTCCCCGTGCTGTCGCGCGCCGACCTGCTGGCGGCGGTGACCGCCGGGCGGCGGACCATCGCGGTGTCCGGCACCCACGGCAAGACGACGACGTCGGCGATGCTCGCCACCGCCCTGGAGGGCGCCGGCCTGGACCCGTCGTTCCTCGTCGGGGGGGTCATCGGCGGCCTGGGCACCGGCGCGCGCTGGAGCGGCGGCGAGTGGCTTGTGGTCGAGGCGGACGAGAGCGACGGCACCTTCCTCCGGCTGTCACCCGAGATCGCGGTGGTGACGAGCGTCGCCCCCGACCACCTGGAGCACTGGGGCGGCTTCGACGCCCTCACCGCCGCCTTCGGGCGATTCCTCGAGCGCGCCTCGGGGCCCGCCCTGGCGTGCGCCGACGACGAGGTGGCCGCCCGGGTGGGCGCGGCCGCCGGCGCCGTGACCTACGGCACGGCGGAGGGCGCCGACTACCGGGCGGTGGACGTCGATCTGGCCCCGGCGGCCGTGACCTTCGCGCTCGAGCACGCGGGGTCGCGGCTGGGGCCGGTCCGCCTTCCCCTGCCCGGCCTCCACAACGCCCTCAACGCCACCGCGGCCGCCGCCGCCGCCCTCCTTGCCGGCGCCCCCTTCGACGCGGTGGCCGCCTCGCTCGCCCGCTACCCGGGCGTGGCCCGGCGCTTCCAGCACCGCGGCGAGGCGGGGGGCGTCACGTTCGTGGACGACTACGCCCACCTCCCCGCCAAGGTGGCGGCGGCGGTGGCGGCGGCGCGGGGCGGAGGCTGGCGGCGGGTCGTCTGCGTCTTCCAGCCGCACCGCTACAGCCGCACCGAGGCGCTCTGGCGGGACTTCGCCACCGCCTTCGACGGGGCCGACCTCCTCGTCGTCACCGACGTCTACGGCGCCGGCGAGGCGCCCCGCCCCGGCGTGACGGGGAAGCTGGTCGTCGACGCCGTGCTCGAGGCCCGGCCGACCCAGCCGGTCGCCTGGCTGCCCGAGCGGTCCGACGTCGTCGCCTACCTGCGCTCGCGGCTGCGCCCCGGCGACCTCTGCCTCACCCTCGGGGCGGGCGACATCACCACCCTGCCCGACGACCTGCTCGAGGCGATGGCGGGATGACCGGCTCGGCGCCCGGCGTCGACGCGGGCCGAGCTCTGGAGGCGGCCGCCGTCCTGCTCGGCCACCGGGCCCGGCGCGACGTGCCCCTCGGCCCCCTCACCACCTACCGGGTGGGCGGGCCGGCCGCCCTGTTCCTCGAGGCGGGCGACGAGGAGGACCTCGCCTTGGCGCGCCGGGCGGTCACCGAGACGGGCATCCCTGTCCTGGTGGTGGGCCGGGGGTCCAACCTGCTGGTGGCCGACCGGGGCTTCCCCGGACTGGCGGTCGTGCTCGGGGAGGGGTTCGCGAGGATCGAGATCGACGGCACCGCGGTCACCGCCGGGGCGGCGGTGAGCCTTCCCGTGCTGGCCCGGCGCACCGCCGCCGCCGCCCTGACCGGCCTGGAGTGGGCGGTCGGGGTTCCGGGGTCGGTCGGGGGGGCGGTGCGGATGAACGCCGGCGGTCACGGGTCCGACGTCAGCCGCACCCTGGCCTGGGCCCGGGTCGTCTCCCTCGCCGGCGACGACCTCGACGGGCAGGTCGGCGCCGACCGCCTCGCCCTCGGCTACCGGAGCTCGGCGGTGACGGCGACCCACGTGGTCACGGCCGCCCGCTTCGCCCTCGCTCCCGGCGACCGCGCCTCCTCGGAGGCGGAGATCGCCGAGATCGTGCGCTGGCGTCGGGAGCACCAGCCGGGCGGCAGCAACGCCGGGTCGGTGTTCACCAACCCGCCCGGCGACGCCGCCGGCCGCCTGGTCGAGGCGGCCGGGCTCAAGGGCTACCGCCGGGGATCCGCGTACGTGTCACCGAAGCATGCCAACTTCGTGCAGGTGGACAGCGACGGCTCGGCCGACGACGTGGCCGCCCTGATCGCCGAGGTCCGCCGGCTGGTGGCCGAGCGGACCGGCGTCACCCTGCGGCTCGAGCTCCACCAGGTCGGCTTCGCGACCCTCGAGGGGGGATGAACGTGCTGGTCATGCTAACCCTCAACCAAAGGTCGACGGTGTGACGAGGCCTCCATCGTCGCCGCAGGCACCACCGGCGCTCCCGGGGAGCCCTCGAGCGCCCATCGACCCCCGGTTCAGGCAGCGGCGCATCGCCGTCACCCGCTCTGCCGGGCGGCGGCGCCTGCGGGTGCTGGTCGGAGCGGCCGCCGTCGCCGCCCTGGTGGGTGCCGGGTGGGGGGCGACCCGCTCGCCGCTGCTCGACGTCGACCGGGTGGTGGTCGACGGTGCCACCCGCACCGGGGCGGCGGCGGTGCAGGCGGCCGCCGGCGTGGGCCGGGGGCGGGCCATGCTCGACGTCGAGGAGGGCGAGGCGGCCCGGCGGGTCCGGGGGCTGCCGTGGGTGCTGCGGGCCACCGTCCGCCGCCAGTGGCCGGCCACCGTGCGCATCCACGTCGACGAACGGTCGGCGGTGGCCGTGACCAGGCACGATGCAGGCGGCTGGGCGTTGCTCGACCTGTCCGGACGGGTGTTGGAGCGGGTCGCCGAACCCCCTCCGGGCCTGGCCGCCCTCGAGGGCGTGCCGGCGGCGGGAGCGCCGGGGAGCTCCCTCGGCCCGCCGGCGGCGCCGGCGCTGGTCGTCGCCGGGTCCCTCGGCCCCCACCTCGGGCCCCGGGTCGCGGCGGTGGCGACCGCGCCCGAGGGGGTGGAGCTGCGCCTGCACCCCCACGGGGTCGTGCGCCTGGGGCCTCCCGACGCGGTGGAGGAGAAGCTGCGCTCGGTGCGCACGGTGCTCACCACCGTCGACCCGCGGACGGTGGCCACCCTGGACGTCCGAGATCCCGCCACACCTGTCTTGACTCGGCGGTGACGCGCCACTAAAGTTTCGACCCCAAGAACAGGTTGACATAACTCTAAACCTGTAGTGGAGGTAGAGGCTGGTGAGGTCGGGCACGTACCGCAGCCGGTCGGCCTCTCAGGATGCCCGCAGCCGGTCACGCACGATGGCCGCTCGGCACGACCATGGAGGGCAGACGATGATCGGCGCACCGCAGAACTACCTGGCGGTCATAAAGGTCGTCGGGATCGGGGGCGGTGGCGTCAACGCCGTCAACCGCATGATCGACGCCGGGTTGAAGGGCGTGGAGTTCATCGCCGTCAACACCGACGCCCAGGCGCTCCTCATGAGCGACGCCGACGTCAAGCTCGACATCGGCCGCGAGCTGACCCGGGGCCTGGGAGCGGGCAGCGATCCGGAGGTGGGCCGCCAGGCGGCCGAGGCCCACCGCGACGAGATCGAGGAGGTGCTCAAGGGGTCCGACATGGTGTTCATCACCGCCGGCAAGGGCGGCGGCACCGGCACGGGTGGGGCCCCGGTGGTCGCCGAGATCGCCAAGTCGCTGGGCGCCCTCACCGTCGGCGTCGTCACCCGGCCGTTCTCCTTCGAGGGGCGCAAGCGGGCGGTGCAGGCCGAGGCCGGCATCCTCACCCTGAAGGAGAAGGTGGACACCCTCATCGTCATCCCGAACGACCGCCTGCTGTCGGTGTCCAACGAGAAGACGTCGGCCCTCAACGCCTTCAAGATGGCCGACGAGGTGCTCCTCCAGGGCGTCCAGGGCATCACCGACCTCATCAACACGCCCGGTCTCATCAACACCGACTTCGCCGACGTGAAGATGGTGATGAACAACGCCGGGTCGGCCCTCATGGGCATCGGGTACGCCTCGGGCGAGGGCCGGGCCCTCAACGCGGCGCGAGCGGCCATCTCCAGCCCGCTGCTCGAGTCGTCCATCGAAGGCGCCCGGGGGATCCTGCTCAACATCTCGGGCGGGAGCGACCTGGGGCTCTTCGAGGTCAACGAGGCGGCCGAGATCATCCACGACGTCGCCCACCCCGACGCCAACATCATCGCCGGCATGGTGATCGACGACGCCCTGGGCGACGAGGTGCGGGTCACGGTCATCGCCGCCGGGTTCGACCGGTGGGAGGAGCCCTCCGACACGCCGCGGGCCGAGGCCACCGCCGCCTCGCCGCTCGGCCTCAACGAGGACGACGACCTCTTCGGCCAGGGCGGCGGTCCCCTCGACATCGACGACGAGGACGAGTTCGACGTTCCCTCGTTCCTGAGGTGACCCGGACCGGGTGACATCCTGGGATGGCGTGCCGGCCGCCATCCACCGATGACCGAGCTGCCCCTTCCCGACCCTCCGCTGACCGTCGCCCTGCCCGGTGGCGGGTGGGCCCGCTTCACCGGGCGGGCGCAGGGGGACATGGGCCACGGCGGCGCCTACGTCCACGACGTCTCGCCGCAGGTCGCCGCCCGGCGCCGGGCGGTGCTCGACCTTCCCTGGACCTGGCTGCGCCAGGTGCACGGCGACACGGTGGTGACGGTGAGCTCGCCCGGGGAGGGGGCAGGGGCACGGGCGGACGCGGCCGTCACCGCCCGGCCCGGCTGCGCCCTCGCCGTGTTCACGGCCGACTGCGCGCCCGTGGCCCTGGCCAGCCCGGAGGGCGTGCTCGGTGCCGCCCACGCCGGCTGGGGCGGCCTGCTCGCCGGCGTCCTCGAGCGCACCGTCGACGCTATGGCCGTCCTGGGCGCCGGCGCCCTGAGCGCCGTCGTGGGTCCCTGCATCGAGGCGCGCTGCTACGAGTTCGGGACCGAGGACCTCGAGAGGGTGGCGGCGTCGGTCGGCCCCGAGGTCCGGGCCCGCACCGCCGACGGACGCCCCGCGCTGGACCTGGTTGCCGGGGCCCGCGCCGCCCTCGCCCGGGCCGGCGTCGAGAACGTCGACGTGGTCGGGCGGTGTACCGCCTGCTCGCCCGCGTACT
>DATACM010000318.1:0-2076 GCA_036259055.1 Acidimicrobiales bacterium
GGCACGGCGAAGCTCGCCAGCCCGACGATCGAGAGGCCGATCGCGACAACGCGTCGGAGGAGTGGCAGTCGAGAAGAGCGGACGGGAACGTCGCGAGGTGCCATGGCTGCTCCTGTTGATCGACGAGCAACCGTAGCCGAACCGGACGAACTGGACAAAACGCTTGCCGCCCGGTCGCCGCTCCAGTAGTTCTCGGCCACCGCCAAGCCCAGCGGGTGGCCAGTGCGGGAATCCCTACACGGGCAACCAAAGCTCCGCCGGGCGGACGGGTCGCCGCCGCACCGCCTCGAACCCCCGGGCGGGGGCCTGCCCTACTCGGCCCAGATGACGAAGGTGTAGACCGCCTGGGCGCCACCCAGGCGGCGCTCGAAGAGCGTGGGCCGGCCGCTGCGCCCCTCGTGGCGGATGGCCCGGCCCCACTCCCGCATCTGCTGGGCGGTGGCCCGGGCCGCCGCCGACGACGAGACGCCGACGGTCGTGGTGCTGTCGGCGTGCCCGTAGATGGCCTCGAGCTCGGCGTAGTCGTGGGCGTTGGGGTGCTGGCTGTTCCTCGGGTCCCTGCTGTAGTCCATGCACGTGCCGAGGTCGGCGCCCGACTCGTCCTGGTGGTCGAGGCCGAAGGTGTGGCCGACCTCCTGGCACATCACGTGGTTGCGCCAGGCGGGCGTGTTGTACCAGGACAGGTTGAAGTAGGTGTCGTTCATCTTCACCACGCCCTGGGTGATGTGGGTGCCCGAGACCCAGACCTGGGCGATGCCGAGCCACTGGTTCTGGCCGTAGGCCGAGTTGCACACCTCGACCCTCCCGACGGTGGGGCCGCAGCGGGACTTCGTCGTCTGCCCGGGCACGACGACCGTGTCGAGGACGCTCGACTTGCTCCAGTCGCTCGCCGTGGTGGACAGGTAGGGCTGCCAGAAGCGGGAGAGGTTGCTGCCGAGCTGGATCGTGAAGCCATTGGAGGTGCGGCCCCAGTGGTAGCCGCCCCACGTGTGGTCGGCCTCGGCGGGGAGGGAGAAGACGCTGACCGCCAGCAGGGCGACTGGCAGCGCGAGCAGGCGGCGGCGGACGGCGTGGTTCATCGCGAGCTCCTTGTATCGACCTCTCCGGCGAGGGACTTTACCTGACAGCTTTTTCATGTCAACCGTCTCTAGACATGGCCGCGAGGGAGAGATAGGCTCGCCGCAGTGAGCGAGTGGACGTTCCTTACCAACCACGCCAACGTCCTGCTCTGCGTCGCCCGGGAGCCCGACACCCGGCTCCGCCACATCGCCGACTGCGTCGGGATCACCGAGCGGGCGACGCACCGGATCATCTGCGACCTCATCGAAGCCGGCTACCTGACCAAGCACCGGCTCGGGCGGCGGAGCTACTACGAGGTCCACGTCGACGCCCCCCTGCGGGACCCGCTCGACAGCAACCACCAGGTGGGCGACCTGTTCCAGGCGCTCCTCCGGAACGGTCGAACCAGGACCGAGCAGCTCACGCCGTCGTCCACCTGAGGCGTGGACGACGCGGAGGCGTTCGGGGCCCTCTCCGCCGCCCTCGACTACCCGATGTTCGTGGTGACGGCGGCGGCCGGCGAGGAGCGCGCCGGCTGCCTCGTGGGCTTCGCCACCCAGTGCTCGCTGGACCCGGTGCGTTTCGTGGTCTTCCTGTCCCGCCAGAACCGCACGTGCCGGGTCGCCCAGCGCACTGACGTCCTCGCCGTACATCTGCTGCGCGCCGACCAGGAGCCGCTGGCCGAGCTCTTCGGCGCCCACACCGGCGACGACGTCGACAAGTTCGCGCGGTGCCGCTCGACGCCCGGGTTCGAAGGGGTGCCTCTTCTCGACGACTGCCCCAACCGCCTGGTGGGACGGGTGCTCGAGAAGGTCGACGGCGGCGATCACCTCGGGTTCCTGCTCGACGTGGTCGAGGCGCGGGCCAGCGACCCCGGAGCGCCGCTCATGTTCCAGCAGGTCCGCGACCTCGAACCGGGTCACCCGGCCTGACCGCGTTCGCCCGACGCCGTCATCCTCCGGCCGGGCGTGCCCCGCTCGCCAGCCAGCTCAAGAGCCCCAGCTCGACCAGGTGCAG
>DATACM010000319.1:0-8631 GCA_036259055.1 Acidimicrobiales bacterium
GCTGATCCGATGGCCAGAGCGGCATGTCGTCGTAGGTATTGCCGCCTTCTCGCTCGGTGCCTCGGACCGCTACTTGGGACAGCTCGCCACACTCCTCGGACGGTTCGATGACGCCGAAGCCCACTTCGCCGCTGCCCATAGACTCCACGAGCGTCTCGGCGCCCCCGGTTGGTTGGCCCACGGACGAGTCGACCACGCCCGCATGCTGATAACTCGGGGCCGCGCCGATGACTCCGAACGGGCGCGGACCCTGCTGGCCGCCGCGTGTCACGCCTATCGCGCACTCGGCATGGCGGCGCACGAGCTGCGCGCACAGGCACTCGTGGAACCGGCGCCGGAGGTGCGACGCCAGGCACCTGTGCGCGCCACGTTCAGACCGGAGGGCGGCGACTGGCTAGTCGAGTACGGAGGGGACCACGCCCGCCTGCGCCATAGCAAGGGACTGGTCTACCTCGCCGTCCTGCTGAGCGCACCCCGTCATGACTGGGCAGCCCTCGATCTCGTCGAAGCCGAGGGACAACCTGCGCCGTTGGGGCCGCGGGTCGGGAACCCTGGCCGTGAGCCCCGCGCCATGGGCGATGCCGAACGCGCCAGACTCAACGTCATCCGGGCTATCGAGCGAGCCATCCGCCGCGTCTCCGCCGCTCATCCGGCCCTGGGCGAGCACCTGCGCGCGACCATCCGCACCGGTGTGCGGTCCTCCTACACTCCCGATGACCGGGCGCCGATCGAGTGGAACTGCGGCCCCGAACGCGCGGCTCGGCGTCCCGACTGATTCGAGTCTTCGTCCTAAGAACCCCACCGCCATGGCGGCGGCTCGGGCGGGGGGATTCATCAGGGCCGTTCCGACGTCTCCCACACGATCGGGGGGCGGCGTTGAGGGCTATAGGACGACACGGTGCCGGTGCGCACCGTCGTGTCGGCGAGCGTGCCGCCTTCCGTCGCGCCGGAGTGGCCAGATTGGGCACCGAGGTCGGCATGGGCCTGGGAGATCCGTTCCATGGACGTTGCGGATCGACCGGGACAGCTCTGGCGGGCCCGCTCGGTGTCGCCCGCAGGCGTCGGCCAGGTCGGCGGCCGACAGCTCCGGTCCGGGCTGGGCCAGGAGGACGGCCAGGTAGTGGAGGCCCTTGCTCTCGGCCAAGCGGCCACGGTCGCCGCCGTACTCGGGGACCCACTCCCCGCGCCCCGAAGCAGGTGGTTAGGCAGGGTACGGGCGTCCCCATCTGGTTCGCACGGTGCGCCGAAGTCACGACGGCGGTGAGCGACAGGGTCCTCACCATCGGAGAGCGCTCGCGCCTGGCGTCTCTGGTGAAGGGCACCGCCGACGCCTACCAGGAGGTGCTCCGTCCCGGCGAGCTCATCGTCGTGAACGCCCACGGCACACTGGACGACACGGTCCTTCCGACTGCACGCCCCTGCCCTCACCAGCACCAGGCGCCGGTCGTGCGGATCCAGATCGGCTGATCATCACTCCCTCCGGAAACCGCTGCACCTTCATGCAGTGCGTTTTCACCCCTCCGCACCCGCAAACCATGAGCCCAGGAGGCACGACCATGCAGGTGTTCCGCCTCGTCAGAGCCCACCGCCGGTCCGCTGTCCAACTGGTCTTCGCCGTGCTGGTGGCGACCGGCCTGGCGGGGGTGTGCCCGCCGAGCCGACCGGGCGGGCGCCCGCCGGCTAGTCGGACACCACCAACCTGGTGAGCGGCCAGAGCGAAGCCAACGGCGCCGCGGACGTCTTTCGGCTCCAACGCAAGGCAGACACCCCCCCACCGCCGAGTTCAACGGCGACGGCGACACCGACATCCCGCCTACCGGCACTCGAGCGGCCCTGGTTCGTGGCGGGTGGTCGACGCTCGCCTTCGGCGCCGCGGGCGACGTCCCGCTGCCCCGGCCCGACGCCATCCGCCGCTTCTTCTTCACTCCTCTGTGAGTGACTCAGAGCATCGCAGCACGGAAGCAGGGTTGCCGCCGGTCGACCGGCGGCAGCCTTCCTCGGCGTCTCGCGTCACTACGCTGGCCGTGGCTACAAAGGAGGGTGTGATGCGAGGGCGGCGCTTGCGGCAACTGGTGGGGCTCTCCCTCCTCCCTGTCGCCCTCGTGGTGGGCTGCGGGGAGCGCACGCAACCTCGAGCCGGCGGAACGCTCGTCTTCGCCCTTCTCAACGACCCGCGCACGCTGGACCCGGCCACCACCAACCAGATCATCTCGATGCAGGTCGCGTACCAGGTATTCGAGACGCTCGTGAAGCTCGAGCCCGGCGGGACTCGGATAACCCCGGGGCTGGCGCGGTCGTGGTCGTCAGACACCGACGGGCGGGTGTGGACGTTTGATCTCGAGGAAGGCGTGACGTTCCACGACGGCACCGCCTTCGACGCTGCCGCCGTCTGCGCCAACTTCGAGCGCTGGTACGGCTTCACCGGGATTATGCAGTCGCCCGTCATCTCCGTCATCTGGCAGACGGTCTTTGGCGGGTTCCGCACTCGGGACCTTCCGAGTGCCCCGCCGACGAGCCTCTACGAGTCGTGTGCGGCGCCGGAGCCGGACCAGGCCGTCATCACCTTGACCCGGCCCTCGGGAGCGTTCCTGTCGGCACTGGCCAGCCCGCCGTTCTCCATGGCCAGCCCCGACGCCCTGCGACGGTACGAGGCCGACAAGGTGACCGGCACCGCTGACGCTCCCCGCTTCGAGGGCACGTTCGGGACACAGCATCCGGTGGGCACGGGAGCATTCCAGCTGGAGCAGTGGACACCCAAGGACCGTCTGGTCCTCGTGCGCAACAAGGAGTACTGGGGCGAGAAGGCCAAGCTCGACCGGGTGGTTTTTCGCTATGTACCGGAGGGGCCGGCCCGCCGCCAGGCCCTGGAGACCGGTGAGCTCGACGGCTACGACCCCGTCGACCCGCCCGACATCGAGCCGCTGCGCGGGGCGGGCTTCCAGGTCCTCGAGCGCCCCGCCTTCAACGTGGGTTCCCTCGGGATGAACCTGACGATGCCTCCACTCGACCGGCTCGAGGTGCGGCAGGCCATCGCACACGCCCTGAAGCGGGAGGCCCTGGTGCGGGCCAAGTACCCACCCGGTGCGGTGGTGGCCAAGGAGCTCATGCCCCCGGTGCTCTGGGGCTACGCCGACGACGTGCCCGAGTACCCCTACGAGCCGGACCGCGCCCGCCAGCTGCTGGCCCGAGCCGGTGTCCCGACTCCGAGTGTCGAGCTCTGGTACCCGACCGGCGTGACGGACCCAATTTGGGTGGACCCTCAAGGACTCGCCGGCGCCTTCCAGGCCGACCTCGAGGCGGTGGGGTTCCGAGTGACGCTGAGGCCGGCACCGGGGCGGCCTGACTACTCGGCCGCTGTCTCCTCTGGTGCCGCCCAGCTCTTCCTCGGCACCGCCTACGGGGACCGAAGCGATCCCGACGCCTTCCTCGGCCGGTACCAGCGGACGTCGCCGCAGCTGCGGGGACTCGACGACCCGGAGCTGTTCCGCCTCCTCGACGAGGCCGAAGCGGAGCCCGACCAGGCCCGGCGCCAGCCCCTCTACGAGCAGGCCAACCGACGGCTCATGGAGCTGGTGCCGGCGGTGCCGTACGTGCACGTGCCCGTCTACGTCGCCCTGGCCCCGGTGGTCCGCGGGCATCCCCACGCCCCCGTCCCTTGGGACCCGTTCGCCTTGATCAGCATCGAGTAGCGAGCACCTGCCACCGCTCCGCGGCGCGGTGGGGCCCTCCTACGCTGACGCGGTGTCCGGCGCGTCGGGTCGAACTGGCACGGGCGACATGCTCCTCGGGCGGCGCGAGGACCTCGCCGAGCTCACCCGCCGGGCTCGACGACGTCCTGCGCGGACGCGGCCGCTCCGCTTCGCGTCGTCCCGCCCTCTTTCAGCATGCCGCCGACTTGCCTGGCGCCGACAGTGTCATCCACGCATCCCCGCTGGTCACCTCACGTTTCATAATCGGGCTCTGCACATAAGGGTGAAGCGGAAGACGCGGGCGTGGCAGACCGAGCACGCCCCCCGCTGGCGCCCGGGCTGGCGGGGTCCCCGCGCCATTGCCGCCAGCGGGTAGCGCCCGGCGCCTACGGCGCCCGCCGGCGGGCCCGCTCGAGCATCTGCTGGATCTCGCCGACCTGCACGCCGACCCGGTCGAGAGCCCGGCGCAGCTCGAGCAGTTCCTCGAGGACCACGAGCGCGATGGCCCGATCGTTCTGTCAAGTCGTCGGACGGCGCGACGTCATGACCAGCGGGTCTACGACGGAGACATGCGTCCATCGAAACGATCGTCTCGGCAGTCTCCCGACGTCGGAAGCTGACGAGCGCACGCGACGATCGCGAAGAACGTCCGGTATCCGGCAGTATTTGTCGTGTGGCCGACCACGTCGTCGCAACCGAGCGCCTCGGTTGGCCTGGCCCCGAGTCGGGCCGTCTGGAGCGATGGGGCTTCTCCCAACGGCGACTGACGTACCCGACCGATCCAGATCAGCCGACGGCGACCTGTCATCTGATGCGCGTCGAGGAGGGGCCCGCCCTATGCGGGTTCCCATGGGAGGCTCTCGTGGTGGTGCCAGGTCATCCGCAATGGGCCGAATTCCACCCTGAGCTTCGCTGTGACGAGTGCGAGATCGCCGCCGGTCTAGATGTACTCCGCGGGGACGTTGGTGACGCGGCTGATGGGCGGACCGCCGATGGCGGTGTGCACGCGGTGATGGTTGTAGCGGTGGAGCCAGCGTGCAAGCGCCATGGTGCGGGCGGCTTCACAGGTGTAGGGCCGGACGTAGGCCCACTCCTCGAGCAGGGTGCGGTGGAATCGTTCCACCTTGCCGTTGGTTTGGGGCCGGTAGGGCCGGCAGTACTTGTGCAGGATGCAGGTCTCGGCCAGCGCTTCGTTGAAGAGCCGGCCTCGGTAGCAGAAGCCGTTGTCGGTGAGGACTCGCTCCACGACCACGCCCCGGGCCCGGAACCACGCCTCGGCCCGCCGCCAGAACCCAGCCGCCGTGGCCCCCTTCTCGTCGGCGAGGATCTCGGTGTAGGCCAGACGGCTGTGGTCGTCGACGGCGGAGTGCACGTAGGCGTAGCCGAGGTGCTTCTTGGTCCGGGTGGCAGGCCGGCCGTGGACCTTGTGGCCGCCCCCGACGGGCACCCGGGCCAGCTTCTTCACGTCGACGTGGACGAGCTCGCCCGGTCGCGAGCGCTCGTACCGCCGGATCGGCCTGCCCGTCGCCCGGTCGAAGCGGTCCAGTCGGTTGAGGTCGTGGCGGCGCAGGACCCGGTAGATCGTCGACGCCGGGACCTCGAGGCGTACGGCGAGGCGGTCGGGGCCGACCTTGTCGGCGCGTCGCCGCCTGCAGATCTTGGCCTCGACGGGGGGAGGGACCCGGGTGGGGCTGCGACGCGGACGGCTGGAGCGGTCGTGCAGGCCGTCGACGCCGAACTCGAGGTAGCGGTGCCACCACTTCGAGGCGCACTGCCGGCTGATGCCCATGGCCTCGGCGACCTGGGCGATGGTCGCGCCGGCCTCGATCCGCCGGCAGAGCAGGAGCCGACCCTGCGGGGTCAGCGGGGCATTACGGTGACTCACGAGGACCTCCGGGGAGACGTGCTGGCTTCGACACCTGCACACCTACCTCCGGAGGTCTTCGCGTTGGTGGACCCCTACCGCGTCACCAACGTCTGTGAGAGGAACATCTAGACCGGGAGGAGGTCGACGGCCAGCCCTATCGGTTCAGCCTTCCCGACGTGCCGCCCTGACCGCCATCGCTGGGTCCCAGCCGGTCGGCTCACCACCCGGTGTGCGGCAGCACCACAACGACGTGCAGACTCGCCGCTCGCAGCGCCTGGCCATGTGCTCGACGGCGGGCGTCGAGGTCGATCACGTCGCGGCTCGAATCGCCGGCTGGGGGTCCACTAGCCACTGCCTCGCCAGCGTACCGAGCGGGCGCAGCCTCGAGGCCTGCCGCAGCCGGGCCGCCAACGGGTCGCCTCGGCCCAACCGCGTTGGGGTGACGACGCTCAGCCTGTCTCCGTCGACCATCGCCGCCCACCCTCGGCCGGGGTGTGACAGGGACGCGGCCCGCGGAAGCTGTCAACGCCGGTGAGACACGCGGGGCGTCGGCCTTAACTTGTTCTGTCACCGAGTGGTCCCGACACCTGGGACCATCCGCGCCCTGACGAGATAAGCGGCGCATCCTTCGGCTGCAGCACCACCCGAAGCCCAAAGGAGCGCCGCTTATGACCCAGGATGATGCCCTGTTTCGGTTCCGCCTGCGCGTCTTCGCGCTGGCCCAAGAGCTCGGCAACGCCCGAGCCGCGTGTCGGGCCATGGGATCACCCCTCCACCTACTACCGCTGGCGCCGCCAGCTGGTGGCCTACGGACCGAGGTCCTCCATCCCCGGGAGCGCCGCCGCCCCCGCATGCCCAACGCCACCTCGCCCTTCGTCGAGTCACGGGTGCTGGCCTTCGCCTTGGGCCATCCCGGCCTGGGCCCCGCCCGCATCGCGCCGGAGCTGGCCCGGCCCAAGTGGGGCGGTATCCGCCTGTCCCACAACGGGGTGTGGCGGGTGCTGCGCCGCCACGGCCTGGGCACCCGTGCCCGCCGTCTGGGCCTGGTGGCCGGCTACGCCGCGCCACCGGAACCCTCCCGCCCCGAGGCCCTCCCGAGCGCCACTTGGAGGCTGAACGCCCTGGTCAGCTGGTGCAGATGGACTGCTTCCACGTCGGGCGGCTGTCGGGGACCCGGGGGACGGTGTGGCAATACACCGCCATCGACGTGGCCTCCGCCCACGTGTGGGCCGAGTGCTGGGTGCCCCCCCGCAACCCCTCGGCCCGCTGGACGTCGGAGCTGGCCCGGCGGGTGGCCGCCGACCTGGCCGCCCGGGGCTGGTCGCTCGAGGCGGTCATGACCGACAACGCCTCCGAGTTCCGCTCGACCGAGTTCGACACCGCCCTCGAGGCCCTGGGCGCCCGCCACGTCTTCGTGCGGGCCGGTCGGCCCCAGACCAACGGCTGCGTCGAGCGGGTGCAGCGCACCATCCTCGACGAGTGCTGGAAGCCGGCCTTCGCCCGCTACCTCGTCCCCAAGTACACCGGCCTTCGCCTCGACTTGGAGCGCTACCTCCGCTACTACAACGAGGACCGCGCCCACACCGGACGATGGACCCGCGGGAGAACACCCGAGGAGGTCCTGGGGAAGGCCAAGATGTGGACGCGTTGAGCCGAGTGCGTCGCTACGTCTCGGTGACGGAACAATCTAAAGCTTGATCCTCCACCGTCGCGCGAGGGGCTGTGACCAAGCTGTGACCACATAAGGCGCTTCAATGCATCTCGTGCATGCCTCCAAGCGGCTGACCAGCCGCTTTCCTTTTGCAGTCGCGTCGATGACATGTGACCATCGCAGGCATGTCACCCACCCCTTCCCGCGTTTCCGGGCGCGTCGCCGCCATCGAGGAGTCGGCCACGCTGGCCGTCGACGCCAAGGCCAAGGCCCTCAAGGCGGCCGGCGAGGACGTCATCGGCTTCGGTGCCGGCGAGCCCGATTTCCCGACCCCCGAGCACATCGTGGCCGCCGCCGCCGAGGCGTGCGCCGCCCCCCGTAACCACCACTACACGCCCGCCGGCGGCCTCCCGGAGCTGAAGGAGGCGGTGGCGACCAAGACCGCCCGCGACTCGGGCTGGGAGGTCACGGCGCGCCAGGTGCTCGTCACCAACGGGGCCAAGCACGCGGTGTACAACAGCTTCGCCACCCTCCTCGACCCGGGTGACGAGGTGCTGCTCCCGACCCCGTACTGGGTCACCTATCCCGAGGCCATCCGCCTGGCCAGCGGCGTGCCGGTGCCCGTGCCCACCGACGAGAGCACGGGGTTCCGGGCGTCCGTCGACTCCCTGGACGCGGCCCGTACGCCGCGCACCAAGGTCCTGCTCCTCGTGTCCCCGTCGAACCCCACGGGCGCCGTCTACCCGCCCGACGAGCTCCAAGCCGTCGGGCGCTGGGCATCGGAGCACGGGCTCTGGGTCGTCACCGACGAGATCTACGACAACCTCGTCTACGGGGAGCACAGGTTCAGCTCCGTGGTCACCTTGGTCCCCGACCTCGCCGACCGGTGCGTGGTGGTCAACGGAGTGTCGAAGAGCTACGCCATGACGGGCTGGCGGGTCGGGTGGATGGTCGGCCCGCCCGACGTCATCGCCGCCGCCGCCAACCTCCAGTCCCACGCCACGTCCAACGTCGCCAACGTCTCCCAGGCCGCCGCCCTGGCCGCCCTCACCGGCGACCAGTCCTGCATCACCGCCATGCGGGAGGCGTTCGATCGTCGCCGCCGGCGCATGCACGCCCTGCTCGCCGCCATCCCCGGGGTGACCTGCCTCGAGCCCCAGGGGGCGTTCTACGCCTTTCCCGCCCTCGGCGGCGTGCTGGGACGTGAGCTCGGCGGCCGCCGTCCGGCGACCACCTTGGAGCTGGCCGAGGTCGTCCTCGAGGAGGCCAAGGTGGCGATCGTGCCGGGCGAGGCCTTCGGCGCCCCGGGGTACGCCCGGCTCTCCTACGCGTTGGGCGACGACGCCCTGGAGGAGGGGGTCACCCGCCTGGCCAAGCTCCTGGCCGGCTGAACGCAGGCCGCGGTCCGGCGGTCACCCGGTCGG
>DATACM010000320.1:0-1908 GCA_036259055.1 Acidimicrobiales bacterium
CCGGGGGGGCCCGGGCCCGCCAGTTCGAGCTCGAGGCCGAGCTCGACCGCCTGTGGCAGCCGGGCTTCGACCGCCTCGACGTCACCGCCCTCCACGACGGTGAGCGGGCCGAGCCCTGGGAGACGGTGTTGGCCATCGCCGGTCCCCTCCACCTCTTCGCCCACCTGGAGTCGGTGTACCTGGGAGTCCTCGCCCGTCGCACCAAGGTGGCGACCAACGTGGCCGCGGTGGTCGAGGCGGCGAGGGGGAAGCCGCTCCTCTTCTTCGCCGACCGCTTCGACCACTTCGGCACCCAGGGGGGCGACGGCTACGCCGCCCACATCGCCGGGGCCCGGGGCGTGGCCACCGACGCCATGGCTGCCTGGTGGGGCGAGAAGGGGCTGGGCACGATTCCCCACGCCCTCATCGCCGCCTACCGAGGCGACGCCGTGGCCGCCACCGGCGCGTTCGCCCGCCACATCCCCGAGGCCGAGCTCATCGCCCTCGTCGACTTCAACAACGACTGTGTGACCGACGCGATGGCCTGCGCACGGGAGTTCGGCCAGCGCCTGTGGGGGGTCCGCCTGGACACCGCCGCCACGATGGTCGACCGCTCGATCACGCCCGACCGCATGGGGGACTTCGACCCCACCGGGGTCAACGTGCCGCTGGTGCGGCTGGTGAGGGAGGCCCTCGACGCCGAGGGCCATCGCCACGTGCGCATCATCGTCTCCGGTGGTTTCACCGCCGAGCGGATCGCGTCCTTCGAGGAGCAGAACGCCCCGGTGGACGTCTACGCCGTGGGCTCGGCCCTGCTCAGGGGCAGCTGCGACTTCACCGCCGACGTCGTCGCCGTCGACGGGCGGCTCATGGCCAAGGAGGGCCGCCGCTTCCGTCCCAACTCCCGCTTGGAGCCGGTGCGCTAGCAACACGGGCGCCGGTAGGGCGGCGTCACCACCAACAGCAGCCAGCTCCCCGATCTGATCGTCGAAGTGGCTCCCCAGCGACCACTTGGCCGATCAGTTCGGCTCAGGGGCCGCTCCGGAACGGGTCCGGGCTAGGGCGACGGCCCGCTCAGCGGCATGGTCGGGGTCCTCCACCCGGACGATGGCGTCGACCGCCTGGCCGGCGCGGGCCAGCTCCCACGTCCACAACCCCACGACCGGCTTGTCCAGGCGCAGGGCGAAGGCGATCTCCGACAGCGTCCCGAACTCGCCGGCGACCGCCACCACGGCGTCGGCGGCCCGGACGACGAGGGCGTTGCGAGCCTCGCCCATCCCGGTGGGGACGGCGACGTCGACGAAGGGGTTGGCATCGCGCCTGTCCACGCCGGGGAGGATCCCGAGGGTTGTGCCTCCCTCGGCTCGGGCCCCTCGGCAGGCTGCCTCCATGACCCCGCCCAGCCCCCCGCAGACCACCACCGCCCCTCGCCGGGCCAGCCCCCGACCGACCGCCTCGGCTGCCTCGTCCACGCGCCGCTCGGCCGTGCCACCGCCGACGACCGCCACGTACGGTCGGTCGGCGGGCACGGGAAACCGTAACCCTCGCTCGGCTTCGCCTCGCTCTCTCGGGGGGCTCCGCCCCCCGAGTGCCCCCCGAAAGGCGTCGTGCCGCCTTCGGCGGCGCTTTCCTCCTCTTCCGCCGGAGCAAGCCTCGCTGCGCTCGGCGCTCCGGCGCTGCGCTCGGCGCTCCGACGGGCGGTCGGTAGGCTCGGCCCCTCTATGCGACGGCGACGGGCCGGTCTCATCGGAGCCATGGTCGTGCTCTTCGTCGCCTGCGGCAGCGGGGAGACCCGGCAAGTGTCGACCGGCCCGAGCTCGGACCACTCCGGCCCGGCCGAGCCCTCGCTCGACTTCATCGGCGAGCTCCGCCGCCCCGCCCTTCCCACCCGTCCCGTCTCGGCCCGCCGGGCGCTCGGCCCATCGGCGG
>DATACM010000321.1:0-6015 GCA_036259055.1 Acidimicrobiales bacterium
GCGCTCGGCGGCGACCGATCTGGCCCGCTCGACGGGGAGCACGGTGGGCCAGGCGGCGGAGTCGCTGACCACCGCCCGCCGCCTCGAGCACCTGGGGGTCCTCGACGCCGCCGCCCGGGCCGGGGAGCTGTCTTCCCAGCAGACCGCCGCGGTGGCCGATGCCGCATCCGCCGATCCCGCCGCCGAGGCCCGCCTGGTGGCCAAGGCCAAGACCTCCTCTCTGGCCGAGCTGCGGCAGGAGTGCGCCCGCACCAAGGCCGCCGCCCTACCCGACTTGGAGGGCCGCCGGCGGGAGATCGCCGCCCGGCGCTTCCTGCGGGAGTGGACCGACGCCGAGGGGGCCTGGAACCTGCGCATGCGCCACAACCCCGAGGTGGGAGCGCAGGTCATGGCGGTGATCGACGACGTCCGTGATCGGCTGTTCGGCCAGGCTCGAGCCGGGGGCCGGCCCGAGCACCCCCAGGCTTACGCGGCGGACGCCCTGGTCGAGGTGGTGTGTGGCAAGAACGACGGCAAGACCTCGTCGCCGGCCAGGGGGCGGACCAGAGTGCTCGCTCGAGTCGACCTGGGGGCGCTGCTGCGGGGCTACCCACTCGAGGGCGAGACCTGTGAGATCGCCGGGTTCGGGCCGGTGGCGGTGTCGGCTGTGCGCGACCTCCTCGACACCGGCGATCCCTTCCTGGGAGCGGTGGTGACCGACGGGGAGGCGGTGGTGGGGGTGGCCCATCTGGGGCGGCGGCCCCGGGCCGTGCAGGAGACGGCGCTCGAGTGGCTCTATCCCGCCTGTGCCGCCGAAGGCTGCACCGCCACCGCCCGCTTGGAGATCGACCACCGCGTCGACTGGGCGGCGAGCCACCTCACGGTGTTCGATCTCCTCGATCGCCTCTGTCCCCACCACCACGACCTCAAGACCCTCGACGGCTGGGCGCTGGTGGAGGGACGGGGCAAGCGGGCCTTCGTTCCGCCCCACGACCCCCGACATCCCCGTGGGGCCCACGACCCACCGAGGGCGGCGTGACGCGATGCCGCTGTCAGTGGAGGCGCGTCAGCGCTTCGTCCCACGACGGCTGGCCGTCGGCGCCCTTGATCGTCCAGCGCACGAACTTGGTGCGGTCCATCTCGGGCGCCAGGTCCACCATGAGCTCGCGGTGAGGCGCGGCCGCGGAGAAGGCGGCGAGCGACGGCTCGTCGACCCAGACCGACAAGGTGGCGTACTGCTTCTTCCATGGACGGGCGAGCAAGGAGAAGCCGACGACCCCCTCGGTTCCCTCGAGCTGCTTGCGGACGGCGCCCGCACCCCTGAACAATCGCAAGGTGGACGACCTGCTGCGGGGCGGGATCCTCGTGGCGAGGACGAGATACTCGCGATCCGCCTCCAGCGGCATCATCGACTTCCACGGCGACTTCATCCTCCGCCCTCCCGTCCCGCCCGCCGCCAGACGCTCGACGGCGCCCGACGGCACCAGGTTAGGTGTCGGGCCGACTCATCGCCGTCTGGGCGCGCGGTGCATCGGGCGCATGACCGCGGCACCGTCGGGCGTGGGCACCTCGCCGTCGACCTGGAAGCCCAGCCGCTCGTAGAACGGGAGGTTGCGAGGGTTGGTCGACACCAGCACACAGGGCAGCCCCTCGGTGTCGCAGACGTCGAGCATCGGGGCGACAGCCACGGTCCCCAGGCCGGCGTCCTGCCGGGCCGGCCGGACCCCGAGGTACTGAAGGGTCCAGTGCGGCTCGTCGAGGGCATGTCCGCGCGCCGCCATGATCGTGGCGACGGCCTCGTCGGCCCGGGCCTCGCCGGCGTGCTCGGCAATGATCGCCCGGCCCCGCACGACGTCTTCGGGCCCGACCAGAGACAGGTCGGGGGGGATCCAGGCGACGGCGACGTCCACAGCATCGTCGAGGTAGGTGTGCCCCCGCTCGAAGGCCAGCTCGGCGACGAAGGTCATCCAGGCCCGGCCGAACTGCGGCCAGCGGTCATCCTCGGGCTGGATCCAGCGAAGGTAGGGGTCGGCGACGAAGGCTTCGACCCACAGGTCGACGATCGACGGGAGATCGGCGCGCCGCGCGTGGCGAAGTCTCACGAGCTCAGTGTGACCGGCGGACGGCGACCAGCCGGCGGAGGGGGTAGGTGAGGGAGAGGGGACCGCTCGCCGCGCGCGCCCGTACCAGGGACAGAGCCTGGGCGACCTGCGCGTCGGTGGCGCCGATGGCGTAGAACGAGTCGACCACCAGCCGGCACTGATCGGGACCGACCTCACGCGTGAACCGTCCGCGGACGTCCTCGCACAGCTCGAGGCCGGCGGCCGCCAGCCGGCCCGCCAGGGTGGCCGGATCGAGCCGCCCGGGGTAGCGCACCTGGCGTTGTCCCAGCACGGCGAGCACCTCGGCGAAGACCTCGGCCGACGGGTCGTCTCCCTCCGGCCGCGTCGGGACCGTGGCCGCGAACGTCCCGCCCGGCCGCAGCACGCGTCCCACCTCGGCCAGCGCGGCGTCCGCGTCCGGCACGACCATCAACATCATCGATGCCACGACCGCGTCGGCCCGCCGGTCGCCGACCGGGAGGGCGCAGGCGTCGCCGACCGCGACGGCCACCGACCCGGCAGCCACCGCCCGCCGCAGCTCCGCCTCCGACCGGTCGACGCCCAGGTACCTGACCGGACCGCCCAGATGGCGAGCCACCGGCGCGCTCCCGCAGCCGATGTCGAGCACGACACCGCCACTCGCCGGCAACGGCTCGAGTAGCCAGTCGTACGGTGCGCGCCCCGCCGGATCGGTGGCGCGACACAAGACGTCCTCGGTTATCCCGGGGTGCTCCTGGTGGTACTCGGCGAGGTACGAGGGCCAGTCGGCCGCCGAGGGCGGGGTTCTCACTGGTCGAGCACCCTCCGGAGGACTTCGTCCTTCAAGGAGACGAAGCGCGGGTCCGACAACGTCGCCCGCCCCCGGTCGGCGGGCAGCGGCACGTCGATCACCTCAGTGACCCGCCCGGGTCGGGCCGAGAGCAGGCCGAGGCGGTCGCCGAGCAGGAGGGCCTCGTCGACGTCGTGGGTCACCAGCACGACGGTGGTGGGGCGCTCGGCGAGGAGCCTTCGCAACCACTCGTGCATGCGCAACCGGGTCTGGGCGTCGAGGGCCCCGAACGGCTCGTCGAGCAGAAGGACGGGCGGGCGGGTGGCCAGCACCTGGGCGATGGCGGCGCGCTGGCGCATACCCCCCGAAAGGTGACGGGGCAGGGCGTGGGCGAACCCCGAGAGCCCCGTGACCTCGAGGAGGTCGTCGACGACGGCGTCGGTGTCCGACGCGCCGGCGGCCTCGAGCCCCCACGCCAGGTTGGCGCGCAGGGGCAGCCACGGGAAGAGGGTGCCGGCCTGGGCGACCATCCCTCGCTTGGGCGACGGGCCGAGCACCGGTTCGCCGTCCACCTCCACCACCCCGGCGTCGGCCTTCTCGAACCCGGCCAGCACCCGCAGGAGCGTCGTCTTGCCGCAGCCGCTCGGCCCGAGGACGGCCATGACCTCCCCGCGGGCGACGTCCAAGTCGACACCGCTCAGGACATGCACGGGGCCGAACGACTTGTGCAGCTCGCGCACCGTGACCTCGGGCGACGAGTTCGAGGCGGTCAAAGGCTCAGGCGTCGTTCCACGCCACGTACCGGCGGGTCAGCCCCCGGAGGGCGTAGTCGCCGATCAGGCCCACGAGCGCGAAGCACACCATGCCCACGAGGATCTGGTCGAGCCGTCCCGTCTCGCGCGCGGCGTTCATCATGGCGCCGATCCCTCGCCGAGTGCCGGTGAGCTCGGCCACGATCACGCTCATCCAGCCGAGCGTCATCCCGAGGCGCAGCCCGGTGACGATGCCGGGAAGTGCCGCCGGCACGTACACCTTGCGGGCCAGCGCCCGGCGCCGCGTCCCCAGCATGAGCGCGGTCTCCACATAGGCCCTCGGGACCCGGGAGACGGCGTCGCCGGTGGCCACCACGATGGGCCACAGGGCCCCGATGAACACGAGGTACCGAGCCGACCCCTCGCCGAGGCCGAACCACACGAGGGCCAGCGGGAGCCAGGCGAAGATCGGGATGGAGCGCAGGGCCTGCACCACGGGGTCGATGAGGTCGGCCACCCGGCGGGAGAGCCCGATGCCAAGCCCGATGGCCAGGCCCACGGCGCACGCCAGGGCATACGCCGCCAGCCACCGGGTGACGCTGGCCGAGAGGTGCTGGGTGGCGGCACCGCGGAACGGTACGACCCCGGGCAACGTCTCCTGGGCCGGCCCGGCGAAGAAGTCGCGGCCGGCCACCGCCACCGACCACGGCGACGGAAGGATCCGGCGGGAGATCCAACCAGACGAGATGGCCAGCTGCCAGAGCCCCACCAGGCACGCGGGGACCACCAGCCCCACCAGCCGCCGCCGCCGGATGCGCAGCCGCCGCCGGCGCGGCAGGGGGACGCCGCCGACGAGCGCCGGCGCCAGGTCGGGATCGGCGACGACCTCACGCTCGGAGGAAGGCTCGGCCGCCGCTTCGTCGGCGTCGGCCGCCGGAGGGGGCGCCGGTCCGGCGGGGCGTTCGACCGCGGGGTTCCCCAACGCTTTCCCTTTAGGCGCTCGGCTGGTACTCGAGGGCGAACACCTGGGAGTAGTCGGGGTCCTTCTTCAGCACGCCGGTGCTCCGCATGAGGGCGCCGGCCGCCTCGACCTGCCGCCGACGGGCCTCGTCGAACCTCCACACCGCGCCGATGTTGGAGAGGACCTCGTTGTACACCGCCTCTGTGTAGCCGAACTGGCTGACGAGGAGGTCCTTCCAGACGGCCCGGTCGTTCACGCCGCCCGGTGTGAGGTACTCGGCGGCGTCGCGCTGCATCTGCGCGGCGGCCCGCAGGAGATCGGGCTGCTCGAGCATCCGGGGCGAGGCCCAGATGGCGGTGTTGAAGTCGCCGATCGGGGTGGTGGCGGGGTCGACCAGGCGCTTGCCGACACCGGACACCACGCTCTGGGTGACGGGCGGCTCGGTGCCCATGTAGGCGTCGATCTCCCCCCGCTCGAGGGCGGCGGCGTGGTCGGCGTAGCCGAGGGGGACGGACTTCACGTCGCGGTCGAGCTGCATCCCTGCCTGGCTCAACAGGTAGGTGAGAGCGAGGACCTGTAACCCCGGGGGCGGCACGGCGATGGTCTTGCCCCTGAGGTCGTCGATCGAGTCGAGGCCCCGGTCGGCCCGGGCCGCCAGCCCCATGCCCCGCCGCGCCGCCATCGAGATGATCTTCGAGCGGAACCCCTGCTCCTTCTCGATGAGGCCGTTGTACATGCCGAACAGCCCGAAGTCGAGGTCGCCCGCCTCCATGGCCCGGTTCATGTCGCTCCCGCTGGTGAAGATCTTCACCTCGACCTTGAGCCCCTCGGGGGCGAACTTCTGCCAGAACAACGGCGAGGAGGCGTGGTTCTTCGAGTAGGCGGCGACCGACACCGTCTGGCCGGCGAGCGACGGTGCCTGGGCCGTCCCCGCCCCGCCCTGCGATCCGGTCGACGTCTCCTCCTGGTCGTCGCCACAGCCGGCCAGGGCCAGGCCGACGACCCCCGCGCCGGCCAGCCCGAGCAAGCGCCGTCGGGTCAGGCCCTCGCCGGGCCGTTGCCCGCGCCCTTCCCGTTCCTGCATGCGACTTCCCCCCTCCGTCTGTTCGACGGCGGTTAAAACTAGTGGCCGCTCGTACGCCGGTGCCGAGCGGGTCAGACGGGGCCCGTCGCCTCGACCCGTTCGGGGGGCGACGGGACGCGCGCCCGCTGGACGTGGCGCACCGCCGCGGTCGTCCCCACCACCGCCACCAGCCACAGCGCCCCCAGCGTGTAGCCGCCGACGATGTCGGTGACCCAGTTCACCCCGAGGTAGAGACGGGAGAAACCGACGAGCACCACGACGAGGGCGGCGGCCGTCCAGACCGCGACCGCCCGGGTCCAGCTGCCGAGGTGGCGGGAGGCGAGGACGGCAAGGAGGCCGTACAGCGCCATGGCCTGGGTGGCGTGACC
>DATACM010000322.1:0-5560 GCA_036259055.1 Acidimicrobiales bacterium
CCCCGACTGGCGGCGTTCAGCGGCGCCGCCTCACACTTGGCACTGGGGGCATAGGAAGGACGAGCGGCCGTTGACCTTGACCTTGACTATGGTGCTGCCGCAGCGGCGGCAGGCCTCCCCTTCCCGGTCGTAGACCTTGTGGAGTGTCTGGTACTCGCCCGCCTCGCCGAAGAGGTCGCGGTACTGCTCGTCGGAGAGCGACGAGCCACGGTGCTTGATGGCCTCCTGGAGGGTCTCGACCATGGCCCGGTACAGGCGCCGGACCTCCTGTGACGACAGGCTGTCGGAGAGTCGGTCGTAGCGGAGGCCGGCGGCGAAGAGGATCTCGTCGCTGTAGATGTTGCCGATCCCGGCGACGAAGCGCTGGTCCATGAGCAGCACCTTGAGCTTGGTCTTGCGGGCCGCCAGCATCTCGCCGAAGCGGGTCCACGACATCATGTCGTCGACGGGGTCGAACCCCAGATGGGCCAGCTCGGGCACCTGGTTCTCGAGCTCGTCGGGCGTGGTCACGAACAGCTCGCCGAAGGTACGGGGGTCGACGAAGCGGAGCTGGCCGCTCTGGGTGAACGTGATCACCAAGTGGGTGTGCTTGGCGAGGGGCTCCTTGGGCCCCTTCGACCGCAGGAGCTGCCCGCTCATGCCGAGGTGGGCCACGAGGATGTCGCCGCTGTCGAGAGAGACCAGGAGGTACTTCCCCCGGCGCTGGACGCCGGTGACCTTGCGTCCCTCGAGCTTGGAGATGAAGTGCTTCTTGTTGGGATGGCGCCGGATGGAGCGCATGCCGGTGACCTCCACCTGGCGGATGCGCTTGCCCATGACCTCCCGGTCGAGGTCCCGGCGGATGGTCTCGACCTCGGGGAGCTCAGGCACCGGGGTCGGTGGTGGGGACCCCGCCTTCCACCTCCTCCAGCAACAACGCCGTCCCGCCCATGAGGCTCTCCCAGGCCACCCGGGCGGCCGCCTGCTCGGCCTGCTTCTTCGACCGGCCCTCGCCCGTTCCCAGCGCCTGGCCGGCGAGGAAGACGACGGCCGAGAACCGCTTGGCGTGGTCGGGGCCCTCGCCCCTCACGTCGTAGCGCGGCAGCTGGTCGAACCGCCGGGCCGCCAGCTCCTGGAGCCGCGTCTTGTAGTCGTGGCCGCCCGGCCCGGCGGCGGCCTCGGCGATCCGCGGGCCGAGGAGGCGCATCACCAGCTCCGACGCCGCGTCCCAGCCGCCGTCGAGGTAGACGGCGCCGATGACCGCCTCCATGGCGTCGGCGAGGATCGAGGGCTTCTCCCGTCCGCCCGACGCGTCCTCTCCCTTGCCCAGCAGCAGGTTGCGGCCGAGGCCGAGCTGCTCGGCCACCTCGGCCAGCGCCCCGGCGTTGACGACCGCAGCGCGGACCTGGGCCAGATGGCCTTCGGGCAGCCCGGGATAGGTCCGGAAGACGTGGTCGGTGACCACCAGGCCGAGTACGGCGTCGCCGAGGAACTCGAGGCGCTCGTTCGACTCGGTGCCCGGCGTCTCCGCGCACCAGGAGCGGTGGGCCATGGCCCGATACAGCAGGTGGGGATCGTGGAAGCGACGCCCCAGCCGCTCATCCAGCGCCTCCGCCTCGGGCTCGAGGCTCAGGACGAAGCTGCCTCGCCGACGCGGGCCACGACGTAGTCGACAGCGTCCCGCACCGTCTTCAGGTCCTCCAGGTCCTCGTCCTCGATACGGAAACCGGCGTTGCGCTCGCCGAGCTCCTCCTCGAGGGCTTCGACCAGCTCGATGAGGGCGAGCGAGTCGGCGTCGAGATCGTCGCTGAACGACGCTCCCTCGCTGATCGCCGAGGGGTCGATCTCGAGGATGTCGGCGAGGCGGTCGCGGATCAGATCGAGCACCTGCTGCCGACCCATCGGGCTCCGCTCGACGTCGGTCTCCGGAGACACCAGCACACGCTCCTTGGTGCGGAAGGGGCAGGACGACGGCGGGAGTCTACTGAGGACGCCGTGGCCTTCGCGGCGGGGAGCTCAGGCCTGGACGGCGGCGGTGAGGCGCCCGACCAGGCCGGCTTTGGCCATCTCCGCGGCTACGCGGATGGCGTTCCGGATGGCCTTCGAGGACGACGATCCGTGGCTGATTATGCACACTCCGTCGATACCGAGCAGCATCGCCCCTCCATAGGTCTCGGGGTCGAGCTGCTCGTTCAACGGCGCCAGCACGGGGAGGAGCGTCTCGGTGGCCCGCCGCGCCTCCTCGCTGGAGGTCATGGCGGTCAGGAACGTGTCGATGAGGAACCGCACGCCGCCCTCGAGCGTCTTGAGCACCACGTTGCCGGTGAACCCGTCGGTGACCACCACGTCGACGCTGTCCGTCATGACGTCGCGGCCCTCCACGTTGCCGATGAACTTGCCGGCGGCCAGGCACCCCGGCTCCGACAAGAGGGCGTAGGTCTCCTTCACCAGGCTCGTCCCCTTGCCCGCCTCCTCGCCGATCGAAAGGAGGGCGACGCGGGGCTCGGCCATGCCGAAGCGCTCGGCGAAGAAGACGGCCCCCATCTGGGCGAACTGCACGAGCCAGGGAGCGGTGCACTCGGCGTTGGCGCCGGCGTCGAGGAGCACCGTGGGCGACGACCCGGGCACCGGGAGCACCGTGGCGATGGCCGGTCGCTGGACGCCCTTGATCCGGCCGATGCGCAGGAGGGCGCTGGCCATCGCCGCCCCGGTGTTGCCGGCGCTGACCATGGCCGACGCCCGCCCGTCGCGCACCGCCTCTGCGCAGCGGAGCACCGAGCTGTCCTTCTTCTGCCGCACGGCCACTCCCGGGTCCTCGCCCATGTCGACGACCTCGGCGGCGGGCAGCACCTCCATCCCGTGGGTGTCGCCCAGCGCCTCGGGACGGCCGACCAGGACCACCTCGATCCCGTCCTCCTCGCGAGCCAGTCGCGCCCCCTCGACCACCGCGGCCGGCGCCTGGTCGCCGCCCATGGCGTCGACCGCGATCGGGAGGATGCCGCCCAAGCGAGGAGAGAGGGTCTGGCTACTCGACGTCGATGGCCTGACGGCCGCCGTACCAGCCGCAGTTGGGGCACACGACGTGGGGCAGCTTGGCCCGGTGGCACTGAGGGCACTCGCTCCGGGGCGGCGGGCCCAGGCGCCACGCCGACGCCCGGCGGCTGCGGCTCTTCGCCTTCGACGTCTTCTTCTTGGGTACGGCCACGGATGCTCCTCTCTGGGGCCGACCCTAGTCTGCCTCCCCCCAGTCGCCTCGCAGGACGTCGAGGGCCGCCCACCGTGGGTCGCCGAGCTCGGCGACGCACCGGCAGTCGCCCCGGTTGAGGTCGGCGCCACAGGTCGGGCACAGGCCCCGGCAGTCGGCGGCGCACAGCGGAGCCAGCGGCAGGTCGAGCAGCAGCACCTCCCGCGCCAGGGGCGCCAGGTCGAGATGGTCGTTGCGCAGTGGGTAGCTCTCGCCCTCCCGCGGGTCGGGCTCGAACAGCTCCCGGAACTCGATCCGCAGCTCGCCGCCCACCGGCCCCAGGCACCGCCGGCAGTCGCCGACCCACCGGGCCCGGGTGTCGCCGCTGGCCAGGACGCCGTCGGTGACCCACTCGAGGAGGACCTCGACGGAGACATCGTTCTCCGCCGGCACGGACGCGTCGCCCACCCGCAGCCCGCCCAGGGTGCCGACCACCCGCTCGCGCCGCCGGGCGCCGGGACGGTTGACCAGATCGGCGACGTTGATCACGAACGGGCCCACGCCCGCCCCTCCTTACCCCTGGTCCTGGTCGAAGAAGACCTCGCCGCTGCTGTCCAGGTCGGCGTCGGCGATGCCGGCGTCGGCGGGCGCCGGGCTGGAGAGGGGCGCCACCTGGAGCTTCTCCCGGCCCGCCTGGACCGTCTTCATGGTGCGCTCGAGCACGATCTCGAAGGCGGCCAGCTTCTGGTCGCAGTAGTCCTCGGCCTCGTGGCGGAGCCGGCGGGCCTCCTCCTGGGACTCCTCCATGATCCGCCGGGACAGGCGCTGGGCCTCCCGCACGAGCTCGGTGCGCTGCACGATCCGCTCGGCCCGCTCACGGGCGGCAGCGAGGATCTCGTCGGCCTCGCGCTGGACCTTGGCGAGGTACTCGTCGCGCTCCTTCAGGAGCCACCTCGCCTGGCGCAGCTCGTCGGGTAGGCGGTTGACGGCCTCCTCCAGCAGCTCCACGACCTCGTCCTTCTCCAGGCGGACGGTGGAGGACAGAGGCATCTTGGGAGCGGCGTTCACCAGGTCGAGCACCCGGCGCAGGAGGAGCTCGGCGTCGGCGTGGTCGGTGGAGCGCTCGGCGTGACGGTCGTAGGTGGTCACGATCCCTCACTCATCTGGGCGAAACGCTCCTTCAGTCGGCGGGCCACGTCGGGCGGCACCATAGAGGACACCTCGCCCCCGAAGCGGGCGACCTCCCGCACCAGGCTGGACGAGAGGAAGGAGTGCTCCGGGGCGGTGGGCATGAACAAGGTCTCGACGCCCGACAGCCGGTGGTTCATCTGCGCCATCTGCAGCTCGTAGTCGAAGTCGGAGACGGCGCGCAGGCCCTTCACGATGGCTCGGGCGCCCTGGGCCTGGGCGAAGTCGGCGAGCAAGCCGCCGAAGAGCTCGACCCGCACGTTGGGGAGGTGGGCCGTCACCTCGGCCAGCATGGCCCGGCGCTCGTCGGCCCCGAAGAGGACGTCGACCTTGCCCGGACGGGCCACGGCGGCCACCACCACCTCGTCGAAGAGGCGGGCGGTTCGCTCGACGATGTCGACGTGACCGAAGGTCACGGGGTCAAAGGTGCCCGGGACGAGGGCGATAGCCACCGGTTGCCTTTCACGTCAGTCGGTCGTAGCCCAACACCGTACCGCCGCCGGCCCGCCAATCCAGCATAAGAGAGCCACCGCGACCGGCGCCGCGACGGCTCCTACCGGGCCTCGCCGTCCAGGTGCTGCACGACGATCGGGTCCTGCGGCGCCTTGGCCAGGGCGTCGGAGTTCAGCGAGGGGGCGTTGGCACTGGCGGCGTCGATCGGCGCGGCCACGTTGGCGTTGGCCGCCACCGCCGCGTCGATCCGCGCGGCGAGGTCGAGGTCGCGTTGAGGTCGAGCAGCGACATGGCCTCCCGGTCGGGCAGCGCCGCCGCGTCCTGGCCGTCGATCTCCTCGGGGGTCAAGCCGGTCGCCCCGGTCAAACCGGGTCTGGACCACCCTCTGTGGCCGCCTCGCCCCGCCGGCTCGGGAGCCTGCGGACCGTCGTCACGTGGGTGTCCCCGTACCGTGCCTCCCGGACCGCCGCCCAGCCCTGGGCCACCTCGACCGGGCGCCTGGACTCCAGCACGGCCAGCTCGGCGGGCAGGCGGGCCAGCACCGACGCCCAGTCGGCGAAGGCGTAGGGCGGGTCGACGAAGGCGAGGTCCACCGCCGGGCCGGGGTCGTCGAGGAAGCGGCTGACGTCGGCGTGGATCACCGTGCCGCCCTCCAGGCCGGTCGCCTCCAGGTTGGCCCGGATGGCGGCGACCGCCGCCGGGTCCGCTTCCACGAAGGTGACCGCGGCGGCCCCCCGCGACAGGGCCTCGATCCCG
>DATACM010000323.1:0-1805 GCA_036259055.1 Acidimicrobiales bacterium
ACCTCACGCGAAAGGGCAGTTCTCCGGGGGACGAACGACTACGCGGGCGCGTGATGTCGCACGAGCGCCCGATCCCGGACGCTGTGCGGCACGAGCCAACGAACGAGGAGGCACCGCCGTGCGCCCGACCGACGTGTCACCCGACTTTGCAGTGGAAGTCGCTTCTGCCGATGGGGAAACGATCGTGACCGCACGCGGCGACATCGACGTGACCACCGCGCCGAAGCTGCGAGCGGCCTTCCTCCAGGCCCAGACCAACGGTCGTTCCGTCGCCGATCGCCGAGTGGTGGTCGACATGTCAGGGGTGACGTTCCTCAACGCCAGCGGCCTCGGCGTCCTCGCCGGGGCGGCGGTGCGCGCCCGCCGCGCCGGAGGCGAGCTCCTCCTCCGCAACCCCACACCGATGACCGTTCGGCTCCTGGAGATCACCGGGCTGCTCCAGATCTTCCGGCTCGAGCGCCGCCACCGCCGGACGTCGGCCCTCCCGACGTTCGCGAGCGGTCCAACCCTCGAAGTCGCCTAGTGTCCTGAGTCAGTGATCCGCTGACAATATGCCGCCAGGCTGTCGAGGATCTCGTCGGCGGTCTTGTGCCACACGAAGGGCTTGGGGTCGTCGTTCCAGTTGGTGATCCAGGTCCGGATCGACGCCGTCAGGTCCTTGACCGAGCGGTGCGTGCCCCGCCGCAGCCATTTGGTCGTCAGCTCGGCGAACCAGCGCTCGACGAGGTTGAGCCAGCTGGAGTAGGTCGGGGTGAAGTGCAGCGTGAAGCGGGGGTGACGGAGGAGCCACCGCTGGATGGTCGGGGCCTTGTGGGTGGAGGAGTTGTCGACCACGACGTGCACGTCGAGGTGGGCGGGCACGGCCTTGTCGATGAGGTTCAAGAACCGGCGGAACTCCTCGGCCCGATGACGGGCGGTGAGATTGGCGATCACGTTGCCGGAGGCGACGTCGAGAGCGGCGTAGAGGTTGGTGGTCCCGTTGCGGCGGTAGTCGTGCGTCCGCCGCTCGGGCGTGCCGGGCAGCAACGGCAAGATGGGCGCCGTGCGGTCGAGGGCCTGGATCTGGGACTTCTCGTCGGCGCAGAGCACCACCGCGGCGTCGGGCGGGTTGAGGTAGAGCCCGACGATGTCGCGCACCTTGTCCACGAACTGGGGGTCGGGCGACAGCTTGAAGGACTCGGCCAGATGGGGCTTGAGCCCGAACGCCCGCCAGATCCGGCTGATAGCCGACTGGGACATGCCCGTGGCCTTGGCCATCGAGCGCGTCGACCAGTGGGTGGCGTCAGGAGGCGTCTCCTCCAGCGTCTTGACGATCACCCGCTCCACCTCCTCGTCCCCGATCGTGCGGGGCTTGCCCGGACGGGGCTCGTCGTGCAGGCCGTGGAGGCGGCGCTGGGCGAAGCGGTTCCGCCACTTGCCCACCGTTGTGGGGTTGCAGCCCAGCTGGGCGGCGATGTCGATGTTCGAGCGGCCCTCGGCCGCGGCGAGCACGATGCGGCACCGAAACGCCAGCGCCTGGGCGCTCTTGGGCCGGCGAGCCCAACGTTCGAGCGTCTCCCGCTCCTCGTCGGAGAGCCGGATCTGTGCCGTCGGTCGCCCGGTTCGTGCCATCGCTGCCTCCCATCGTCGTCGCTGACGATGGAATTCGCGACCTCAACGGACTTCTCCTGCTGACTAACGAGTCAGGACACTAGATCCCTACTGGAGAGCCCGGAAGAAGCTCCGCAGGTCGCCGGCGAGGAGGCCGGGCGCCTCCATGGCCGGGAAATGCCCGCCTCGATCGAACTCGGTCCAGTGCTCGATCC
>DATACM010000324.1:0-13220 GCA_036259055.1 Acidimicrobiales bacterium
GCGGTGCTCTACCACCTGCTGCTGCCCCACCGGGGCCGGACGGTCGTGCAGGGCGAGGGCGCCGTCTGTCACGGCTCGGTCTCCCGCTACCTGGGTCTCCTCGCCCACGCCCTCGGCCGCTGGGACGACTCGCGCGCCCACTTCGAGGCCGCTCTCGGCGACAACCGCCGCCTCGGCGCGCCGTTGCTGGTGGCCCACACCTGCCGCCAGTGGAGCGCCCTCTTGCGCGCCGGTGACGACGACCGCCACTGGGAGCAAGCCATCGACCTGCTCGCCCAGGCGGAAGCGATCTACCGCCGCCTCGGCGTCGAGGGGCTGGCTTCCGAGGCGAGCGCGGTGCTGGCCCGCTCGGTCGAGACGGACACCCCGGCGTCCGACAGCGCCAACATGCTCCACCGCGACACCGACGGGTGGGTCGTCCGCTACCGGGGGAGCACGGTCCGGCTCGGCCCCGCCCGGGGCCTGGCCGACCTGGCCTGCCTCCTCGCCAACCCCGGCCGCAGCATCCACGTCGCCGACCTCCTTGCCGGCCATACACCCGTCGACGCGGCCCGGGCCGCCCTGGGGCGCGCCGGCCTGGCGCCCCCGTGGCCCGCTGCCGGCCCCGGCGGCTTCGGGGCCCGGCGCGGGGCCCTCGACAGCGAGACCGTCTCCGAGTACCGCGCCCGCCTCGCCCAGCTCGAGGAGGAGCTCGCCGGCGCGGCGGCCGAGGGCGACCGAGTGACGGCCGCCCTGCTCCGCGCCGAGCGAGACGTCCTCACCGCCGACCTGGCCACCGCCCACGAGGGCGGGGCGGCGGCGATCGATCCCCTCGACCAGGCCCGACGGGCGGTGGCCACGAGGATCCGCCTGGCCCTCGACGGCATCGAGGCCGAGGCCCCCGATCTCGGCCGCCACCTCCGCCACTCGGTGCGGACGGGCACGTTCTGCTCCTACGAGCCCGCCGCGCCCACCACCTGGTCCGTCTAGAAGCGGAGGATCGACCTCGGCCGACGACGTCCATCTGCGCTACGGCACGGCCGCCGGTCGTTGGGTGATCGCCGCAACCGTCCTCGGCTCGGGGATCGCCTTCCTCGACGGCACGGTCGTCAACGTGGCCCTGCCCGCCATCGGGCGGGACCTCGACGCCGGGTTGTCGAGCCTGCAGTGGACGGTGGACGCCTATCTCCTCACCCTCGGCTCGCTCCTCTTGCTGGGCGGGTCTTTGGGTGACGTCTACGGGCGGCGGCGGCTGTTCGTCACCGGGCTCGTCGCCTTCACGGCGGCGTCGGCGCTCTGCGGGGTGGCGCCGTCGATCGAGACGTTGATCGTGGCGCGGGCCCTGCAGGGGATCGGCGGCGCCCTTCTGGTCCCCGGGAGCCTCGCCCTGCTCTCGGCCACCTTCGCGTCCGAGGACCGGGCGTCGGCGGTGGGCGCCTGGTCGGGGCTGGCCGGCGTCTCGACCGCCATCGGGCCGTTCCTCGGGGGATGGCTCGTCGACGCCGTGTCGTGGCGGCTCGTCTTCCTCATCAACCTGCCCCTCGCCGCTGCGGCCGTCGCCGTCACCGTGCGGCACGTGCCCGAGAGCCGCGACCCCGAGGCCATACCCGAGCCGGATGTTCCCGGTGCCCTCACCGTCACCGCCGGCCTGGGAGCGGTGGTGTTCTCCCTGATCCAGTGGTCGGAGAGCGGGGGGTCGACGGCCGTCGTCCTCATCGGACTGGCCGGTGCCGGCGCGCTGGCCGCCTTCCCGCTCGTGGAGCGCGGGCGCCGCCAGCCCCTCGTCCCCTTCGAGATCTTCCGCTCCCGCCAGTTCAGCGGGGCCAACGCCACCACCCTGACCGTGTACGCCGCCTTCGGCGGGGCGCTGTTCCTGCTGAGCCTGGAGCTCCAGCAGGTGCTGGGCTACTCGGCCCTGGCCACCGGGACGGCGCTGCTGCCGATCACCCTCCTCATGCTGGTGCTCTCGGCGCGGGCCGCCCGGCTGGGCCAGCGCGTGGGCCCCCGGATCCCGATGACCGCCGGGCCGATCCTCATCGCCGCCGGCCTGGCCTTGCTCAGCCGCCTGCGACCCGGCGACACCTACGTGGCCGCGGTGCTTCCCGGGATCCTCGTGCTGGGCCTGGGCCTGGCCCTCACCGTCGCCCCCCTCACGGCCGCGGTGATGGGCGCGGTGGAGGAGCGCCACGTCGGGGCAGGGTCGGGGATCAACAACGCGGTGGCGCGGGTGGGCCAGCTGCTCTCGGTCGCCGTGCTGCCCCTCGCCGCCGGCATGGGCGGGCTGGCGCCGACAGACCCCGGGTACCGCGACGGCGTGAGCCGGGCCTTGCTGCTGTCGGCCGGGCTGTGCCTGGTGGGGGCGGCGGTGGCGTGGGCGACGGTGCGGCGAGCGGCGCCGGTGGCGGCGGTCACCCAGCCCAGCGTCTCCCACGCCTGCAACGACCCCTGCGTGCGCCAGACCGCCGCCTGAGGCGCCGGGAATGGCATCCTGGTCGGGCATGTCGAGCGATGGGCCCGAGCCGCCGCCCGCCGCTCCGATCCTCGAGCGGCTGGCCTACCTCGCCCTGCTGGAGCAGGCCGTCGCCGCCCTCCGCCGGTCGGAGGAGCGCTTCGCCGCCCTGGCCGGGTCGGCCGACGAGGAGCGCCGCGACTTCGAGCACCAGCTGGCCCAGCGCATCCTCCGCGACCCCCACACCGGTCTTCCCAACCGGGCCCTGTTCCTCGACCGTCTCGGGCATGCACTGGCCCGGGCCGCCCGCACCGGGTCGACCGTGGCGGTGGTCTGCTGCGACCTCGACCGCTTCCGGTCGGTCAACGACAGCTTCGGGCACAAGATCGGCGACCTGGTGGTGAGCGAGGTGGCCGACCGACTGGTCGACCGGCTGCGGACCGACGACACGGTGGCCCGCATCGGCGGCGACGAGTTCGCCGTCCTGTGCGAGGACCTGGCCGGGGCCGACGACGTCGTCGATGTCACCCGCCGGGCCCAGGAGGCCTTCGCCACGCCCTTCACCTCCGGTGGGGTCGAGGTGTGGGTCACGGCCAGCACGGGCGTGGCGGTGACGTCGGGCGAGGGCGACGCCGACGGCGTCCTCGGCGAGGCGACCGAGGCCATGCACCGGGCCCAGCGACGGGGCCGCGGCCGGGTCGAGGTGTTCGACGAGGCCATGCGGGCGACCGCCCCCTGGGGGCAGGTGACCGAGCACGAGCTGCGCCAGGCCATCGCCACCGGCGAGCTGCGCCTGCTCTACCAGCCGGTCGTGAACCTCGCCGACGGCCGGCTGGGCGGGGTGGAGGCGCTCGTCCGCTGGCAGCACCCGTCACGGGGGCTGCTGCTGCCTTCGGCGTTCATCCCCCTCGCCGAGGAGAGCGGGCTGGTCCTGCCGCTGGGGCGCTGGGTGCTGAACGAGGCGCTCGGCCACGCCGCCTCGTGGCAGCAGGTGGCGGGGGCGGGCCGCTGGTTGACGCTAGGCGTCAACGTGTCCGCCCAGCAGCTGCGCGAGGAGGGATGGGCGGAGGAGGTGGCGGCCGCCCTGGCCGCCGCCGGACTGCCGGGCGAGCGGCTGGTGCTGGAGATCACCGAGAGCACGCTGATGGAGGACACCGAGGTCTCGCTGCGGCGGCTGGCCGAGCTGCGGGCCCTCGGCGTCCGCCTCGCCGTCGACGACTTCGGCACCGGCTACTCGTCGCTCGCCTACCTGCGGCGCATGCCCGTCGACTTCCTGAAGATCGACAAGGCGTTCGTCGACGGCGTCACCGGCGACGCCCACGAGTCGGCCCTGGCCCGGGCGGTGGTGAAGCTGGCCGCCACCCTCCGGCTGGCGGCGGTGGCCGAGGGCATCGAGAGCGAGGCCCAGCTCGACGCCCTCCGGTCGATGGGCTGCGAGTACGGCCAGGGGCTGTGGCTGGCCGCCGCCGAGCCGCCCGAGCAGATCACCGCGTGGGTCAAGGAGTCCAAGGCGTTCTGGGCACGCTGATCGTCACGGAGTAGCGGTGAGCGTGCCCGGAACGACTCGTGACCTACAGATGCTCCGCGGCGGCCGCCTGCACGGCGGCGGTGATGGCGTCCCAGTCGGCGCCGGGCTGGCGGGTGACGGTGACGAAGTCGTTGACGCCGAAGAGCGACGCCACCCCGCCGGCCGCGAACACCGCCGACGCGAACGGGTCGTTGGCCGCCGCCTCGGCGTCGGGGTAGTTGATGGTGGCCGGAAGCTTCACGTCGAGCGTGTACTTCATGGCGTTGGGGTTGGGGGTGGTCGAGGGAGTCGCAGATGCCATCGCTCGGGATCGTACTTGGAAGCTCCATGGTCGCCGGTACCGTGGCCTCGTGGACGAGGAAGACCCAACGGCGCGGTTCGCCCAGCTCGTCCAAGGGCCCGAGGAGGAGCTCCCCCTCGACGAGCCCGCCTTCCTGATCGCCGCCCACGCCTACCCCGAGCTCGACATCGACTTCGAGATGCAGCTGCTCGACGGCCTGGCCGAGCGCTGCCCCGATCCCACCCTCGACGGCTGGCGGCAGTACCTCTTCGTCGACCAGGGCTTCACCGGCAACGTGTCCGACTACTACGACCCCGACAACTCGTTCCTCAACAAGGTGCTCGAGCGGCGCACCGGCCTCCCCATCAGCCTCTCCGTCCTCGGCATCGAGGTCGGGCGGCGCCTGGGGCTGCGCCTCCAGGGCGTCGGCCTTCCCGGGCACTTTCTGCTCCGCCACGACGGCGACGGGCCGCCGCTCTACGTCGACCCGTTCGCCGGTGGCCGCCTGCTCGATCGTGAGGGATGCATCGAGCGTTTCCACGCCGTCAACGGCTCGAGCGCGCGGTTCGTCGACTCCTACCTCGACCCCGTCGGCCCACGCGCCATCCTCGGGCGCATGCTCCAGAACCTGCGGGCCATCTACGCGGCGAGGGGCGACCTCGACGGCCTCGCCTGGGTGTTCGCCCTGCGCCTCTCCATCCCTGGGACACCGGCGATCGAGCGCCGCGAGCTGGCGCGGGTGCTCGGCTCCACCGGCGAGTTCGTGGAAGCCGCCGAGGTCCTCGAGGGCCTGGCCAAGACGCTTCCCGAGCTGGAAGGGCCGCTGCTGGCCGAGGCCACCGCCCTGCGGGCCCGGCTCAACTGAGCGACGCCGGCCGCCCTACGCTTTCACAGCCAACTCACAGGGTCGGTCCCCACCATGGAACCGTGACGACGAAGACGCGCGTGCTCGTTGTCGACGACGAGCCCAACATCACCGACCTCGTCGGCACCGCCCTGCGCTACGAGGGCTTCGAAGTCGAGGTGGCGGACACCGGACGAGGCGCGCTCACCAAGGGCCGGACCTTCCGCCCCGAGCTGATGGTGCTCGACGTCATGCTGCCCGACCTGGACGGCTTCGAGATCGTGCGACGGCTGCGCAACGAGCGCGTCCCCGTCTCGGTGGTCTTCCTGACGGCGCGAGACGCCACCGAGGACAAGGTCAACGGCCTGACCCTGGGCGGCGACGACTACGTCACCAAGCCGTTCAGCATCGAGGAGCTGGTGGCCCGGGTGCGGGCGGTCCTGCGCCGCACCCGCGGCGACGAGGTAGGAGGGTCGGCCCGACTGAGCTTCGCCGACCTGGAGATGGACGAGGACACCCGCGAGGTGTGGCGGGGCAGGAACCGGATCGAGCTCACCGCCACCGAGTTCAAGCTGCTCCGCTACCTGCTGCTCAACGCCCGCCGGGTGCTCTCGAAGTCACAGATCCTCGACCACGTGTGGGAGTACGACTTCGACGGCGACGCCAACGTCGTCGAGACCTACATCAGCTACCTGCGCAAGAAGATCGACCGGTTCGAGCCCCGGCTGATCCACACGGTGCGGGGTGTCGGCTACACCCTGCGCCTGCAGGACGCCTGACGTGTCGCTGCGCAGCCGGCTCCTGCTCGTCGTGGTGGGGCTGGCGACGGTCGGGCTCCTCGCCACCGACGTGTTGACCTACCGGGCGCTGCGCTCGTTCCTCCTCGACCGGGTGGACCGCCAGCTGGTCGCCGCCCAGAAGCCGGTCGCCCAGCACCTCGTCGGTCCGAGCCGGCGCACCGAGCCACTGTCCGACGCCATCATCCCGGACGGCACCTACGCCGCCATCTTGGACGTCGACGGACGGGTACTGAAGAGCGTGCCGTTCACCTACGAGGGAGAGCTGCCCGACCCCGCCCGGCCGGCGCTCGACGAGATCGAACTGGCCCGCCGCTCCTCGTTCACGGTCGGGAGCACCGAAGGAGGGCTGCGCTACCGGGTGCGGCTCTCGCGGCTCGACAACGCCGGCAACCAGCTCCTCGTCGCCATCCCGCTCACCGAGGTGAGCCAGACGCTGCGGCGGCTGGTGGGCATCGAGGCGGTCGCCACCACCCTCGTGCTGGCGTTCGTCGGGCTGGCGGCGTACGGCCTGGTGCGGGCCGGGCTACGCCCGCTCGAGGACATCGGCGAGGTGGCCGGCAACATCGCCGCCGGCGACCTGAGCCCGCGAGTACCGGGAGCCGACCAGCGGACCGAGGTAGGCCGCCTGGCCTCCTCGCTCAACGCCATGCTCGGCCAGATCCAGACCTCCTTCGAGGCGCGCCAGCAGTCCGAGGAGAGGCTGCGCCGGTTCGTGGCCGACGCCTCCCACGAGCTGCGCACCCCGCTCACCTCGATCCGCGGCTACGCCGAGCTGTTCCGTCGTGGCGCGGCCGAGCGTCCTGACGACCTGGCCAAGGCCATGCGCCGGATCGAGGAGGAGTCGAGCCGCATGAGCGTGCTGGTCGACGACCTGTTGCTGCTGGCCCGCCTCGACCAGGGCCGCCCACTGGAGCGGGCGCCGGTCGACTTGGTGCGAGTGGCGGCCGACGCCGTCGACGACGCCCGGGCGGCGTCGCCCGGGCGGTCGATCACCCTGGAGGCACCCGAGCGCCTGGACCTCGAGGGCGACGACCTCCGGCTCCGCCAGGTGGCAGCCAACCTGCTCTCGAACGCGCTGCAGCACACACCGCCGGACGCCGCCGTCGAGGTGCGGGTGCGGTCGGAGGGCGACCAGGCGGTGCTCGAGGTGGCCGACCACGGACCGGGGCTGGACGCCGACCAGGCGGCGCGGGTGTTCGAGCGCTTCTACCGCGGCGATCCCTCTCGCACCCGCTCCGGCGGCGGAAGCGGCCTCGGACTGTCAATCGTGGCCGCCATCGCCGAGGCCCACGGCGGGCGGGCGACGGTCGACAGCGCCCCGGGGCGGGGCACGTGCGTACGGGTGACGCTGCCCGTGGGCGCCCCCGCGACGCCGGCGTCGGCGCCGACCCCGGCTCCGGCTCCGACCGAGGAGGAGCTGTGGGCGCGGCCCACGACGGCCGGGGCGTCGGCACCGCCCGGACCGGAGGCCCGGTGACCGACCCGGCCGCAACCGGGCCCGACGATCCGGCCCCGCCACCGGAGCCCGCTCCTCGACGGGAGCGGCGCGCCCGGCCGCCCACGCCTTCCTTCCTCGGCGACGCGGCCGTGCCCGAGCGCCTGGCCACCATCGGCCAGCGCATCGCCGCCCGCCTGCTCGACGCCCTGATCGTGGGCGTCCCCGCCTTCGTGCTGATACTGGCCACCTCCGAGATCGACGAGGGCGAGCGGGCGCTGCGCACGCCGCTGTGGGCCCAGCTCGCCGCCACGGGGGTCGCCGCCCTCTACGAGATCGTGCTGATCCGCAAGTACGGCCAGACGATCGGCAAGCGGGTCGTGGGCATCGAGGTCGTCCGCATCACCGACGGGCGCCATCCCGACTGGACGGCGTCGATCATGCGGTACCTCCTGCCCCTGCTCCCCGCCCTCGTCCGCATCCCCGGCGTGTTCCTGCTGTCCCCGGTGATCTACCTGGTCGCCATCGCCGACCCTCTGCGCCGCGGTTGGCACGACCGGGCCGCCGGCACCATCGTGATCAAGGCCGGCGAGTCCCCCTGACCGCGACAGCGCGCCACGTTCACCGAACCGTTCGGGGAAGTGGTCCTTGGTGAGCCACTTGGCCGAACAGTTCGGAGAGGTGGTCCCCGGTCGAGCCAGGACGCGGCGGCGACCGCCCGGTAGGGTCGTATCAGACAGCGACAGGAGCGCTCTATCTCCGGGGTGCCAGGTTCTCCGGGAGGGGGGCGACGCATGGACAAGCCGGAGACGTCTCCGTCGAGGACCCGGCCCAAGCCGGCACCAGCCGGCACCGGGCGCCTGATCGTCCAAGGGCTCAGCCGCCTCGTCCCGTGGCTGATCCTCGGCGCCATCGTCGTCGGCATCCCGACCCTGGCCATCCTCGTGAACGACGAGGAGGCGTTGTCGCTGAAGGTCGCCGCCGTCGCCGTGCTGTCTTTCATCCCCGGCTGGATCTACCTCCAGTTCATCAAGAACCGGGGGAAGAGCCTCTACGACGAGTACGTCCTGAACCTCTTCCGGCTCAAGATCGACAAGTACTCCAACCTGCCGATGCCGCCGCAGCACACCAACTACTACAAGCTGTGGGACAGGGAGCACGGGAAGCTCGGGACCAAGAGCAAGGACAACCTCTACCGGAAGAAGTTCGAGTCGGTCTACGGCAAGAGCGCGGTCAGCACCCTCGAGGCCATCTACGACGGGCACCCGGTCAGGGAGCGCACGGAGGCGTTCTTCCCCGTCCTCATGGCCACCGTGCTGCTCGGCATCGGATGGATGCTCGTGCTGGAGGTGCCCGGTGAGGGGTCCTTCAGCCCTCCCAACGTCCCCAAGGACGCCCTGCGGTTCGGGTTCCTCGGCGCCTACGCCTTCATCCTCCAAGACCTCACCCGCCGGTACTTCCGCGACGACCTGAAGACCGGGGCCTACATCGCCTCCACCGTGCGCATCGTCTTCGTGGTGCTCATCATCGTCGCCATCGACCGGCTCCCGTGGTGGGACGAGGGGGGCCCGGGCGTGGTGTCGGGGGCGATGGACGACGCCAAGAACGTCACCGCCTTCCTGATCGGGCTCTTCCCCCAGGCCGGGCTCCAGGCGCTCCAGGCGGCGGCGGCCAAGCCCCTGCGGCGGCTGCTTCCGAGCATCACCACGGACTACCCCCTCAGCTCGATCGAGGGACTCAACATCTGGCAGGAGGCGCGCTTCGCCGAGGAGGGGATCGAGGAGATGCAGCACCTGGTCTCCGCCGACCTCGTGGACCTGCTCCTGCGCAGCCGCACCACGGTGAGCAAGCTCATGGACTGGATCGACCAGGCCACCCTCGCCCTCCGCCTTCCCGGGGCGAAGGAGGGCAAGGCCGTCCGCGACAAGCTCCGGAGGCTCGGCGTCAGGACGGCGACCGACCTCGAACGGCTGTGGGCGTCGCCGCTGAAGGGGGACCCGACCTTGTGCGCCCGGCTGGGCGACGCCCTCGGTGTCGGGGCGGACGAGGCCCCCGCCGTCGTCGGCTCCCTCCTGGAGTCCTTCAAGGGCGAGGTCAACATGCTCCACGTACGGGCCTTCCGGAACCACGAGTGGCTGGCGGCCGGCCCCCACGAGCTCGAGCCGGAGATCGTCCTCGACGGCGACGTCGCTCCCGCCCCCACACCCGAGCCGGCGTCCTAGCTCGAGCGCCCCGTCAGCGCCCCGGGGGCGAAGGCCTCCCACAGGGAGGCGTAGCGGCCGCCCCGGGCCAGCAGGTCGTCGTGGGTGCCCTGCTCCACGATGCGCCCACCGTCGACGACGGCGATGCGATCGGCGATCCGGGTGGTCTGCAGCCGGTGGGCCACGAGCAGCGTCGTGCGGCCGTGCGCCAGCAGACCCATGGCCCGGACCACCCGGGCCTCGGTCGCCAGGTCGAGGGCGGCAGTGGCCTCGTCGAGGAGGAGGATGGCGGGGTCGACGAGGCGGGCCCGGGCCAGGGCGATGAGCTGGCGCTGCCCGGCGGACAGCGAGCGGCCCCGCTCGGTGACGTGGTGCAGGTAGCCGCCGGGCAGGCGGGCGATGAAGTCGTGGGCGCCCACCGCCCTTGCAGCCGCCTCCACCTCGGCCCGGGTCGCCTCCGGGCGGGCGTAGGCGATGTTGTCGCGCAGCGTCCCCGAGAACAGGAACGGCTCCTGGGGCACGTAGCCGAGCTGGCGGCGGTAGGCACCGAGGTCGAGCTCGGTGAGGGGCCGGCCGTCGACGAGCACCCGCCCCTCGGTGGGGTCGTAGAAGCGGGCCACCAGCTTGACGATCGTCGACTTCCCGGCGCCGGTCTCCCCCACCAGGGCGACCGTCTGGCCCGGGGCCACGTCGAGGTTCACGCCGGCGAGGGCGTCGTCCGCCGCCCCCGGGTAGCGGAAGCGCACACCCTCGAAGCGCAGCGCGCCTCTCAGGCGACCGGGCTCGACAGGAGCGGCGGGCGGGACCACCGACGGCTCGGTGGCGAGCAACTCGGTGATCTTGTGCAGCGACGCCCGGGCCTGCTGGTACTGGTCGAAGACGTGTGACAGCTGGTGGATGGGGGAGAACAGGAGGTTCAGGTAGAGGAGAAAGGCGACGAGCTCGCCGGCGGTCACCCCGCCGGTCGTCACCAAGTGGGCGCCCACGCCGAGGACGGCCGCGCTCGCCAGCACCGACAGCGTCTCGATGAACGGGAAGTAGGTGGCCACCAGCCGCTGGGCGTCCATGCGGGCGTCGAGGTGGTGGCGGGCCACGCGGCGGAACTCGTCGATGTTGCGGTCCTCCCGGACGTAGGCCTGGGCGACCCGCACGCCGGTGACGCTCTCCTGCAGGCTGGCGTTCACGGTGGCGACGCGCTCCCGCGCCCGCTCGTAGGCCCGGTCCGACCGGCGGCGGAACCAGACGGTGGCGGCCACGAGTGGGAGCAAGGTCGCCAAGGTGGCGAGCGACAGGGCGGGGTTCATGATTACCAGGACCACGGCTACGCCGACGAGGGTCACCAGCCCCACGACCGCCTGGACGAGGCCCTGCTGCAGGAGCTGGGACAGCGCCTCCACGTCGGTGGTCATGGTGGTCATGACCCGACCGGCCTGCTCCCGCTCGTAGTAGTCCATCCCCAGGCGCTGGAGGTGGGCGAAGATCCGCACCCGCAGGGCCAGCAGCATGCGCTCGGCGACCCGGCCGGTGACGACCTGCTGGCTGCGGACCACCGCCCAGTCGGCGAGCGCGACCGCCAGGAAGGTGGCGGTGGCGACCCACAGCGCTGTCTCCGACCCGGCCACCACGCCGTCGTCGATGCCCGCTCGTACGAGGGCGGGCCCGGCCAGCCCGGCGGCGGCGTCGAGGACGACGAGGACCAGTCCCGCCACCAGCGGACGGTGGTACGGGCGGACGAAGGCACGTAGCGAGAAGCGGCCGTCCTCCGGGCTGGTGGCCGAGTGCACGTCGACGGGGGCGGGCTCCTCCGGTGGCGGAAGGGCCTCGACGGCAGCCCGCAGCTCCGGCGTCTCGGCGACCAGGCCGAGGCCTCCGGCTGCTCCCCCGCCCCCTCCGCTGCCCAGGCCGTGCAGGGCCATCATCCCGTCGGACGCCGGTGCCCCTGCCTGGGCGGGGGTGGGCACCACCTTTCCCTCGAGCGGTGCCCACGCCGACGGGGTGAGCTCGCCCTGCCCGTCGCCGTCCGCCCCGACGGGCGACAGCGTGTCGGCGCCGTCGCTCTCCGTCTCGAGGGTCTCGCAGTCGTCGCCGGGCCCGGCCAAGAGACGGCGGTACAGGGCGGATCGGGCGAACAGCTCGTCGTGGGTGCCGCTGTCGGCCACCACCCCCTGGTCGACGACGACGATGCGGTCGGCCAGCCGCAGGGTCGACCGGCGATGGGCCACCAGCAGGGTGGTCCGCCCCACGAGCAGCCGCCGGAGGGTGGCGTGGATCTCCTCCTCGACCCTCCCGTCGACCGCCGAGGTGGCGTCGTCGAGGACGAGCACACGCGGGTCGGTGAGCAGCGCCCGGGCCAGGGCCACCCGCTGGCGCTGACCGCCGGACAGGGTGAGCCCGCCCTCGCCCAGGCGGGTGTCGTAGCCCGCGGGCAGGGCGGCGATGAACTCGTGGGCCTTGGCCGCCCGGGCCGCCGACTCGACCTCCTCGTCGGTGGCCTCGGGGCGGCCGTAGCCGATGTTGGCGCGGACGGTGTCGGAGAACAGGAACGTCTCCTCGAAGACCACGCCCACCTGGCGGCGCAGCGAGTCCAGGGTGACGTCGCGGACATCCACGCCGTCGATGCGCACCGCCCCCTCGGTCACCTCGTAGAACCGGGGGACCAGGAGGGCGACGGTCGACTTCCCCGACCCCGACGGCCCCACCAACGCCACCGTCTCCCCTGGCTCGACGGTCAACGAGAAGTGGCGCAGCACCGGCTCGGAGCGCAGGTACCCGAAGGTCACGTCGTCGAACCGGATCTCTCCCCCGACCGGCGGCAGCGGCTGGGCGCCGGGCCGCTCGACCACGACCGGGTTGGAGTCGAGGACCTCGAAGATGCGCCCGGCGCCGGCGCGGGCCTGCTGGGCGACGACGGTGAACGTCGACAGCATCCGCACCGGCGCCACCAGCTGCAGCAGGTAGGAGGAGAAGGCGAGGAAGGTGCCGATGGAGACGCGCCCCCGAAGGGCCAGCCAGCCGCCGAGGGCCAGCACCCCCACCTGGCCCAGCGTCGGCACGGTCTGGAGGGTCGACGCGAACCAGGCCTGGATGCGCACCGCCCGCATGCGGGAGCCGTACAGGTCCTGGGCGGCGTCGGTGAGCTGGGCCAGGGCCCGGTCCTCCTGGCCGAAGCCCTTGACCACCCGCACGCCGGCCACCGACTCCTCCACCACGCCGGCCACCTCGCCCGCCTTCTGCTGGGCGTCCCAGCTGGCCGGGAAGACGGTGGTGCGCAAGCGCAGCCCGACGAGAAGCACGGCCGGCACGACCAGCACGGTCACCAGCGTGAGAAGAGGCGAGAGCACGGCCATGATGACGAGAGCCACCGCCAGCATCACCAGGTTGCCGCTCATCAGGGGCAGGAAGGCGAGCAGCCCCTGGACCACGCTCACGTCGGAGATGGCGCGCGACACGAGCTGGCCCGTGTGCAACTCGTCGTGGCGGGCGAAGTCCAGGCGCTGGAGGCGCTCGTAGATGTCGTTGCGCAGGTCGTACTGAAGGTCGAGCGCCACCCGGCCGCCGATCCAGCGACGAACGTGGGCGGCGCCGAAGCGGAAGACGCCCGCCGCCACCAAGAGCATGAGCCACGGCGCCAGGGGGCGGCGGCGTTCGATCACCACGTCGTCGAGAATCACCTTCTCCAACACGGGCGTGAGGGCGGCCACCAC
>DATACM010000325.1:0-3722 GCA_036259055.1 Acidimicrobiales bacterium
GCCCACGCTCTTCGAGCGCCGCCTGGGTGGCGCCCAGGCGGTCTACACCTTCGTCATCTGGGCCGAGTAGGGCAGGCCCCCGCCCGGCGGTTAGAGGCGGTGCGGCGGCGACCCGTCCGCCCGGCGGAGCTTTGGTTGCCCGTGTAGGGATTTCCGCACCTGGCCACCCGCTCGGCTTGGCGGTGGCCGAGAACTACTGGAGCGGCGACCGGGCGGCAAGCGTTTTGTCCAGTTCGTCCGTTTCCGCTACGGTTGCTCGTCGATCAACCAGCAGCCATGGCACCGCGCGAAGTTCCCGTCCGCTCTTCTCGACTGCCACTCCTCCGACGCGTTGTCGCGATCGCCCTCTCGATCGTCGGGCTGGCGAGCTTCGCCGTGCCCCCTGCTGGGGCCCAATCACCGAACACGGTCAGCATCACCGACGCGTACGGGGGCGAGGGGGATGACATCATCGTGTTCAGCCTGACGCGCGCCAAGGCGACCGGGCGGTCGCTCTCCGTCGCCTATGAGACGGCCGACGGGGACGCCCTCGCCGGAGCCGACTACCAGGCGACGAGCGGGACGGTCACCTTCCCCCCGCGCGTGACGATGGCGACGCTGGCCGTGACCGTGTTCGACGACGCCCTCGACGAGTCGGACGAGACGTTCCGCCTGGTCCTCCGCCCCGCCGCCGGCGTCGCCGCCAGTCGGCCGAGCGCCACCGGCACGATCCTCGACAACGACGTCCCCGAGGTCCCGACGCGACCCCTCTCGGTGACGGATCTCGGCACACCAGGGCCACGATCGCTCACCGGGTACGAGATCAGCAGCGGCAAGGCCATCACCAGCCGCGGGCAGATCGCCGGCGCCACGCGGACGCCCTTCTACGAGAACTTCGCGTTCACGTGGGAGGGCGGGTCGGTCGAGGCCACGTGGTCGACCGGTGGGACGGCGAGGTCGGGTCCTCAGCTCGAGGACATGAACGCGAACGAGGAGGCAGTCGGCGCGATGGGCGGTGAGCCGTCGCACGCCTTCCTCTGGCAGAACGGCACGATGAGAGGCCTCGGGACGCCGTTCGGGGACGACGCCTACAAGTGGAGCACCGCCCAAGGGATCAACGACCGCGGCCAGATCGTGGGCTCTGCGGGCGACTACGTCGGCATCCGGGCCTTCCTCTGGGACAACGGCGCCTTCACCGATCTCGGGAGCCTCGGCGGCTCGTACACCGAGGCCGAGGACATCAACGGTGCCGGTCAGATCGTCGGAGGGAGCACGACGGCGTCCGGCGTCCGTCGCGCCTTCTTGTGGGAGGCGGGCGGGATGGTCGATCTCGGCACGCTGGGCGGTCCGTCGAGCCAGGCGACGGCCATCAACGACATGGGCCAGATCGTCGGGCAGAGCCAGACCGCGTCGGGTGCGTGGCGACCCTTCTTGTGGGAGGGGGGCAGGATGACCGACCTCGGCACGTTGGGCGGGGCGGCCATCGCGTACGACATCAACAACGGCGGACAGGTGGTGGGGGCGAGTGAGATCGCATCCGGGCAGTTCCGGGGCTTCCTCTGGGACAACGGCACCCTGTGGCGGCTCCCCGATCTCGAAGGCCCACCCGACGACTCCTACGACCACACGGTCGCCCGGGCGATCAACGACTCCGGCCACATCGTCGGCATGAGCAAGAGGCACACCGTTCTCTGGGCCTGACGACGAACCTGGCGAGGCCACGGCCGCCTCGTTGCGGCCGTGGGCCTCCTTGCTTCTCAGGCGGCGACGACGGTGGCCAGGATCTCGTCGAGCGCCGACTGGTCCGGGGGCATGATCCGGGGTTCGCCGGCCAGGGTCCGAACCCGGTCGAAGGCGTCGTGGATGGCGCTACCCCGGAGGAGCGGGCCGTGGGCCGAGGCCACGACCCGGGGCTTGAGCGCCTCGATCGTGTCGACGTGGCGGTTGTAGCGCACGGGGTCCAGCCACTGGTGCCACGGCGACACCAGGCTGTTGAAGAGCATGAACGTCTCCTCGTACATGTCCTTGGGCAGCTCGTCGACGTCGTGCACGGCGCCGGTGGTGCCGGCGGCGAAGGAGTCGACGCTCCACAGCACGCCGGTGCGCTCGTCGTAGAGGGCCCGGGTGGCGGGACCGTCGAAGATGGGCGGCAGCACCATCCGCAGCCGGCGGTCGCCGGCGACGAACGCCTCGGTGGGCTCCCGCCAGATCATCCGCTGCAGGGGCAGCGGGCGCTCGAGGGCGAGCCGCTCGGTGGCGAAGAAGTTGGTCACGAGGGTGGCCTGGGGGCAGGCGTCCAGCACGTCGTGGAGGCCGCCGGTGTGGTCGCCGTCGTCGTGGGAGAGGAAGATCCAGCGGACGTCGTGGGGGTCGACCAGGGAGAAGACCTTGTCGAGCCAGAGCTCGCGGTGGACGGGGGCGCCGGTGTCCACGATGATCGGCTCCTCGCCCCGGATGAGCATGGCGTTGACGGGCAGGAACATGTCGGGCCCGGCGGGGGCCAGGTTGGGGATCAGGAACGTGTCCTTGGCGATCTCGATCGGGTTGGTGGTCGGGACGGGGGCTTCCATGGGTGGCACTCCTAGGTGAGGTGGCTCGCTTGCTTGCCTCTCACCCTGCGCCCCTGCGGTCGCCGCCGGTACCCCTCGGGTGCGCGGAACGCGCGGGGGTCGATCCCCCCATCCGGGGGGATTGACAATCCGAGGGGCGGGCGTACGGTTACCGAGCGTGAGTATGCGTGGGTCCGACGCTCGAGTCGTGGAAGGCGTCGAACGGGCCTGCCAGAGGGCAGAGACCGTCGACGAGCTGTACGAGGTCCTGAGCCACCAGGTGGCCAAGGCGGTGCCGTTCGACTCGGCCATGTGGTTCGGCGTCGACCCGGCGACGCTCCTCGCCGTCGCCCCTGCCCGCATCGAGGGCATGGACAACGGCTACTGCAGCACCTTCTGGCACGGCGAGTTCCACAACCAGGACGCCTGTCTCTACCGTGACCTCGCCCGCGAGGGCGTCCCCGCCGCCGCGCTCCGAGCGTCGACCGGCAACAGCCCGCTGCGCAGCCCCCGCTACCGCGACTTCCTCCAGCCCCAGGGCTTCGACGACGAGTTGCGGGTCGTCTTCCGCAGCGGCGACACCGTCTGGGCCTTCGCCGGGCTCTTTCGCCAGAAGGGACATCCGGCCTTCGACGACCACGACGTCGCCCTCCTGAGCGCGATCTCGTCGGTGGTCGGCTCGGCGGTGCGGGCTCGTGCCGGCGTCGCGGGGACGGCCGGGCCGGCGCTGGTGAACGCCCCGGGGATGATGGTGTTCGACTCCTCGGGCGTGCTCGCCTCGGCCAACGCGGAGGCGACACGCTGGCTCGGCCAGATCTACGGCACCGGGGAGGACGACTCGTCTTCGTGGCTCGACGTGCTGGCCGACCCTGCGTCCCAGGACCTTCGGGCGCCGGTGCCGATCATCCCGCTATTGGCCCGGGCCCGCGCCGTGGCCGCCGGACACGAGGACGGCGAGGCCCGCTTGCGGTTCCGGGACCGCACCGGCCGGTGGTTGGTCCTGCATGCCTCCTGCCTCGCCGGCCGAACGGCGGACGGCACCGTGGCGGTGGTGATCGAGCCGGCCAAGAGCGCCGAGATCGCCCCGATCGTGATCGAGGCCTACGGGCTGTCGCCGCGGGAGCGCGATGTCGTCGGCGCCATCGCCAGGGGGTCGTCCACGCCGGAGATCGCCGCCGAGCTGTTCCTCTCGGC
>DATACM010000326.1:0-1577 GCA_036259055.1 Acidimicrobiales bacterium
CGGCGCACCAGGTGGCCGGGGCCCTTGGGGGCGACCATGGCGACGTCGACGCCGGCCGGGGGCTTGATGTAGCCGAACCGGATGTTGAACCCGTGGGCGAAGAACAGCGCGTCGCCGTCCTGCAGGTTGGGCTCGACCGCCTCCGCGTACAGCCTCCGCTGCACGTGGTCCGGGACGAGGATCATGATCAGGTCGGCCTCGGCGGCCGCCTCGGCCGGCGTCACGACCCGCAGGCCCTCGGCCTCGGCCTTGGCGCGGCTCTTGCTGCCCTCGGGCAGGCCGACGCGGACGTCGACCCCCGAGTCGCGCAGCGACAGGGCGTGCGCGTGCCCCTGGCTGCCGTAGCCCAGGACGGCGACGGTGCGCCCCTGGATGATCGACAGGTCGGCGTCGTCGTCGTAGAAGATCTCGGCGGCCATGCGGTGGTTCGTCCCTTCGGTTCGGTGCGGGGGCGGGGCGGCCCCTCTCCAGAGGCTCGCCCCGAGCTCGCGAGGGGTGAGGAGGAGAGGGGTCCTTATCCGGTGCGCTCGACCGGGCGCAAGGTACCGGCGCCGCTCATCGAGCGCGGACCCCGCCCCAGGGCGACCGTGCCCGACTGCGCCATCTCCTTGATGCCCAGCGGGGCCAGGACGGCGAGCAGGGCCTGGAGCTTGTCCGGCGTGCCGGTCGCCTCCAGGGTCACGGTGTCGGTGTTGACGTCCACGACGTGGGCCCGGAACAGCTCGGCGGTCTGCAGCACCTGCGTGCGGTCGGCCATCGGCGCGCGGACCTTGACCAGCAGCAGCTCCCGCTGGACGGCCGCGGCCGAGTCAAGCGCGACGATCTTGATGACCTCGATGAGCTTGTTCAGCTGCTTGGTGATCTGCTCCAGCGGCTGGCTCTCCGCGTCCACGACGATCGTCATCCGGGACAGGTCGGGGTTCTCCGTCGGCCCGACGGCGAGCGACTCGATGTTGAACGCTCGGCGGCTGAACAGCGCCGAGACGCGGGCCAGCACACCGGACTTGTTCTCGACCAGCACCGACAGCGTGTGGCGTGACATGCCAACGTTCCTTCCAGATGGGGAGCGGACGGCGGATGGCCCCGTCCAGAGGCTCACCCCGAGCGTGCGAGGGGTGAGGAGGACGGGGTCCTTCAGTTACACCTGTCCGTCGCCGAAGACCGGGCGCAGGCCGCGCGCGGCCAGGATGTCGTCGTTGCTGGCGCCCGCGGCGACCATCGGCCACACCTGGGCGTCGGCGCCGACGACGAAGTCGATGACCACCGGGGCGTCGTCGATCGCCATGGCCTTCTCGATCACCGCGTCGACGTCGTCCTTGGACTCGCAGCGCAGGCCGACGCAGCCCAGCGCCTCGGCCAGGGCGACGAAGTCGGGGATGCGCACCGGCTTGGGCCGGCCGTCGGCGTCGACCGCGTGCAGCTTGGTGTTGGAGTAACGGCCCTCGTAGAAGAGGGTCTGCCACTGCCGCACCATGCCGAGGTTGCCGTTGTTGATGAGGGCGACCTTGATCGGGATGCCCTCGATGGCGCAGGTGGCGAGCTCCTGGTTGGTCATCTGGAAGCAGCCGTCGCCGTCG
>DATACM010000327.1:0-6355 GCA_036259055.1 Acidimicrobiales bacterium
GGCCGGCGGCACCCCGCCGACGGCGGCACCGCCGGGCGCCCGGCCCCACCCCGGGTCAGCGGCGGCTCCACCGCCCGGCGCCGCCTCGACCGAGCCGGTCACCAAGATCGCGGCGCTGACCACCCGGGTGGTGCCGTCGTCACCCAGCCCGGTGGCCCTGATCGTGTGCATCCCCGGGGTGGCGTCGGGGGGGATGACGACTTGGGCGGTGAAACGTCCCGACGCGTCGGCCTGCACGACGCCGATGACGCGGGGCGTCGACTCGAAGGTGATCGTCACCGTCGTGCCCGGTTCGTACCCCGAGGCCGAGATGGTGACCGGTTCACCGGGCGCGGCGGCGGAGGTGCTCAGGGACAGCGTCTCCGTGGCCGGGGGGTAGCCCTGTGCCAGGACCGGTGCGCCGAGGAAGACCAGGAGGGCGGCGACCAGCCCTGCCGACCGGATCACCGGTAAGCGACGGCGGGCCGGTCTGCGGCGGGGGACGGTTCCGAGGTGCACGTGAGCACCCTCCTCTCGGGCGATCGGCCGATGTGGCTATAATAGAAAAGCCGGTCGAGATGGTCAAACGGATCAAATAACGGCCTAGCCGACAAGCCCAAGCCCGCGAACCAGGAGAGAGCAGATGGCACGTGTCGCCGTCCAGCAACGACAGCAGCTGTTCCGCGAAGGCCTGTCGATGTTCCTGAGCCGCCACGCCGATGTCGAGGTCGTCGGCACCGCTCGGAGCGCGGGCGACCTGGTGCGCCTGTGCGCCGACCGCCGGCCTGACGTCGCCCTGCTCGAGGTGGACGTCGGCGATTGGGACCCGTGCCACCTGGCCGCGGCCCTGCGGGCGCGGAACCGGGACCTGCGCCTCATCGGGCTCCCCGCCGACCTCGAGCCGACCCTGGCCCGGCGTGCGCAGCGGTCGGGGATCGAGACCCTCCTGTCGCCGACGTGCGGCAGTGAGATCGTGCTCGCCGCCGTCCGCGGTGCCAAGGACATGGCCAGGGTCGTACCGCTGACGCGTGGTGGCCCGAGCGCCGACGTCCGAGCGCCCCGCCTCACAGAACGCGAGCGCCAGGTCCTCCAGCTCATCGGCACCGGTGCCACGTCGAAGGAGACGTCGGCACGGCTCGGCATCAGCCGGAAGACAGTGGAGAACTACAAGCAGCGGATCTTCGCCAAGCTGGACGTCCAGAACCAGGCCCATGCCGTCGCCCTGGCGATGCGGCGGGGCCTGCTGTTCGTCGACCACTCCATCCCTGCGCCCTTCGTGAGCTGACCGCATGGCGGGCCCACAGCAATCGGTGCCGGTCGCCATCCTCGGCCGTCCCGGCATGGCCCGTGACCTGATGCGCCACGTCCTCGCCGGAGCCGGGTTCCCCCTCGTCGACGCCGAGGAGCTGCCTGCCCACCCCGGCCCGGTCGTCGCGGTGCTCGTGGAGCCGGGGGTCGGTGACTGGGCCGCCGCGTCACGCCCCGGCACCGCCATCGTGCTCGTGGCCGACCGCCCCGCCGCCGACCACGCCCTGGTGGAGGCCGTGTTGCGGGGGGTCGACGCCATCCTCCACACCGACGCGACGACCCAGGAGATCGTCGACGCCGTCCGGACCGTGGGCCAGGGGGGCACCGTCCTCGACCCCCGCTCCACCCGGTCGCTCGCCGACATCCTCCGGGCATGTCACCGCAAGGGTCAGCGGGTGGGCACTCGCCTGACCGGGCGAGAGCGCGACATCCTCACGTCGATCGACCGGGGCGACTCGGTCAAGCAGACCGCTCGAGCGCTGGGGATCGCGACCAAGACGGTCGAGAACCTCCAGACTCGCCTGTTCCGCAAGCTGGGTGTGCGCAACCGGGCGCAGGCAGTCGGGCGCGCCCACAGCCTGGGCCTGCTGGGGGACGCGACCGCGGGCCAACCGACGACCGCCGAGGAGCCCGAGCAGGTGGCGCCCGGTGGCCTCCGGTGAGGACCGGGAGCCCCGTCAGTCGAGCTCCACCTCGAACGTCCGGCCGCTGGTGACGCGCAGACGGGCGGTGCCATCGGGCTGGCCCGGCGGGAACCCGCGCGACGCGACGATCCTGTGCCCGGGCGCGCGCACCGTCACCTCGAGGTCGTCGGGAGCTACCGCCGGCTGCCGGCTCAGGTCGAGCCGGTACCTGCCTGCCACCGGCAGCGAGCCGGCCAAGCGGACGCTGACGGTGACGGCACCCCCGGCGGGCACCGTCACGAAGGCCGAGAACACGTTGCGATCGAGCTCGCGCTCGGACTCCATGAGCAACGGCTGCCCGTCGACGGCGGCGCCGCCGAGCCAAAGCGGCGAGTAGATCGACAGGTAGAGCGGGTTGTCACCGGGGTTGGCGGGGCGGGGGCCGAAGTTGCCGATCACCGCCGGCGGAAGGCCGGAGGCGGGAGCCGAGCTCTCGAGGCGCACGACGGCGCCGGCCGATGTCCTCCCCGTCTCGGGGTCGATGGTCACCTCGTAGCGGATCGAACGATGCAGGAACGCGTCGAGCTTGTTGCCCCCGGCGTTCTGGACGACGACCGAGAGGAAGTCGCCCTGGACCGCGGGCATGGCCCCTGCCGCGCCGATGAGCTCGAAGAGCCGCTGCTCGTCGGGCCGGGTGCTGTGCAGCTGGAGGTGCCGGCTGCGGACGACGGGCGCCAGCGCCCGCACCACGACACCGGGCGAGGGGAGGGTGGTGGTCGCCAACCGGTCGAAGACCGCCTTCGCCGTCGACTCCAGGAAGTCGGCCCGCTCCCCGCCGGGAAAGCGGGTGTACTGCTGGCGGAGGAGGATGCCCGGCGCGTTCGTCGCCGACAGCGGCTCCGCCCACTCGGGCACCCGCACCGGCCCGGTCACCCGCAGGAGGGCAGCCAGGGCGATGGGGTCGACGCTGATCACGCCGTCGACCTCCCGACCACCCGACTGCGGGTACAGCTGCTCGATCACCCGGGCGACCGACGGGAAGTCGGGAGACATCGTGACGTTCTGCCAGCTCCGTTCAGGACGGAACCGGCCATAGCGGGCGACGTAGTCGGGCGGTCCGGCGAGAGTGCGCCCCAGCGGATCGCCTCCCTGGTTGAGGTCCCGGGACCGTCCGATCCGTTCCAGGCGGACCCTGCCGCGGTCGAACGCCAGCTCGCCGAAGCTGCCGGCGATGCCGCCGCTCGCCCTCGACTCCGCCGGCGTCTGCACGGCCAGGAAGTACCGGCGCGGCCCGGCGTTCCCGAACAGCGCGGGGACCAGGCGGGCGGCGAGCGCCGCGGTCCGGGCGTCGGGGAGGGCGGCGCGCGCCCGGGCGCGGGCATCGGCCAGGGCGCCGTCGAGGAACGGCACGAGGAGGCCGCGGCGGGCCTCCGTCAGCCGCCGGTCGGCCTGCTCGAGAGCGCGGGCGGCGTCCTCCAGTGCGCCGCCGAGCGCCTCCACGCCGGCGAGATCGAGGAGACCGTCGGCGAGCCGCAGGCGCTCCGGGCCCGCCCTCTCGGCGGCGGCGAGCGCTGTCGTGCTCAGGTCGGCGCCGGTCTCGAGGAGCGCGGCGGCGCCGGCCACCTGCCGGTCGAGGACAGGGACGTGCCCGACCGGCCTCAGCCACCACCGCCCCAGATGGGCCTGGCCGTTCCGAAAGGAAGCCAGCGCTCGTCGGAGCTCCCTCTCCGCCGCCTTGGCGTCGCCCCGCGCCGCCAGCTCCACGCCGTCCTCCAGTCGACCCGCCCCCGCGGCCGCCGACCGCTGGACGGCCCACACCGTGACCGCCCCGACCGCCACCGCGGCGCCGGCGGACAGCAGGAGCAGGACCTTGCCCACCCGTCTCCACGAGGGCGCCAGGTGGGACGAGGCCATCGGTCAGCCGGTGCGCGCCTTCGCCGCCGCCCGGCTCCGGCGCCGCTTTCCGGGCTGGCCGTTCCGACGGGAGGACCGCCGTGCCACGCCGTCCCCCGCCTCGGTCCCGTAGTACCTCGAGTAGTAGAAGTACGAGTCGCTCGAAGCCCGCACCTTGTTGACCGCCACTCCCAGCAGCCGGGCGCCGACGTTCTCCAGCGTCTGCTTGCTCCGCATCGCTGCGTCACGCCGGGTCTGGCCGAGCGCGTTGACGAGGATCACGCCGTCGGCCTTGGCGGCCAGGATCGTCGCGTCGGTGACGGCGAGCACGGGCGGGGTGTCGACCACGACGACGTCGGCGAGCTCGGTCAGCTCGTCGAAGACGGCCCCGGCCCAGAGCGACCCGAGCAGCTCCGCCGGGTTGGGCGTCGGCTCGCCCGCCGGCAGCAGCCGCAGGCCGGGCACTTCGGTCTCCCTCAACGCCCCTTCCACCTCGTGGCGGAGCCAGAAGGACCGCGACCTCGGCCCCGAGGCGACCGCTGCTCTCTTTCCGGAGCTGCCGTTGGTGGCGGCGCCGACCCTGTCGCCGAAGGGCTCGGGGCCCCACGGCGAGGACGAGAGCTGCGAGACGACGTCGGAGAGCCCCGGCGCGCGCGACACCCCGAGGAGGGATTCGACCCTCGGTCGACGGAGGTCGCTCGAGACGAGGATGGTCGAGAAGCCCGCCTGGGCGTAGGCGGCCGCCAGGTTGACGGCCACGAACGACTTGCCCTCGGCCGGGCCCGGGCTGGTGACGACGAGCCGTGTCGCCGACCGGTCCACGTCGAGGAACAGGAGACTGCTGCGTAGAGACCGCACCGCCTCGGCCACCGACCCGAGCGGATGCTCGATGGTCGGGACCACGTCCCGCGACGCCTCGGCGGCAAGAGGGATCTCGGCCAGCACCGGCAGCCCGTTGGCCCGTTCGACCTCCTCCCGTGAGCGCAGTCGCTCGTCGAGCTGCTCCTTGAGGAAGGCGGCCGCCAGCCCGAGGAACAGGCCGCCGACCGCTCCCAGGACGCCGTTCCGCCAGGGGTCGGGGCTCGCCGGCGCGGCCGGGGCCTTGGCGTCCGACACGATCTCCGCCTCGCCTTGCTTCAGGCTCTTGTTCACCACCAGCTCCTGCTGGCGGGCGTACAGGCTCTGGTACTGATCGCTCGCCGCCTGCCGGGCCGCCAGCAGGCTCTCCCGGGTGGTCGGCCTCTCCCCCGCCGCCGGGGACGACGCCGAGGTGGACAGCTGGCCGGACGTCCCCAGAGCGGCCAGTTGAGCGTCGAGGTCGGCCATCCGCGTCTCGAGCTCGGCCAGCTTCTGCTGCGCCTCGTCCACGGCGCGGTCCAGACCTTGCACGGTCCGCAGCCGGCGGTTCTCGATGTACGCCCGCGCCACCGCGTTGGCGATCCTCGCAGCACGGTGGGGGCTGCGCTCGGTCGCGGAGATCTCGAGCACGTCCGAGTTCCCGTCCTGGCGAACCGACACCGCCGACGCCAAGGTCGCCGGCACTCGCTCGAGACCGAGCAGCCGGGCCGCCTCACGGCGCACGCTCTCGCTCTCGATGACGTCGATCTGGCCCGAGACGTAGCGGTTGGGATCGGTCAGCAGACGCGGAGCAGCCTTGTCGGCGTAGAGCTGCTCGGCCGGGTCGTTCGGGTGCAAGAGCACCCGGGCGGTGGCGCGGTACCGCGGCTCCTGGAGCGTGGACAGGCCGACGGCGACCGCGCCCACCATCACGATCGCCTGCAGCATCAGCCACTTGTGGCGTCTCAGGACGACTAGGTACTGGCGTAGCTCCAAGACCTCTCCGTTCGACGATGCGCCAGCCGACGAGGGACCCGCTCAGCGGACACGCCGAAAGCTAAGTCGGAGCCAGGAGGCCCACCAGGGGTCGACGCCCCTACGCCGGCTGTGGGGGGAGCCCCCGGGGCGACGCGTCTGCGGGCGGCGCTCCGAAGGCATCTTGGCCGCCGCGCGCCACCGCGGACGACTTCGACGCCTGGAGCTGCCGACACGAGTCGGCCCACCACCTGAGCGAGCGCGAGGGCAAGGGAGAGGTCGTGATCGCCGACGCGGTGCTCGACTACACGTCCCACGGCGACGACGCCGTGCTGTGCCGGTTCCTCGAGCTCGACCGGGCCACCATGCCGCTGCGCGAGCTCGAGGCCAAGCTCACCTCCTACGCCCGCCTCTACCGGTTCCGCCCCAAGGTCGGCGGCTGGCCGGCGCTGTACCCGCAGTGGCCCAAGGTCATCGTGGTGTTCTGCGCCCGCCCGGCGGCGGCGCTCGAGCGCCGTATGCGGTCGCTGCTCGAGCTGGTGGGCGGCAACCGCAACCTCACCGAGGTGCTCGAGTCCGGCAGCGACTTCGACATCTTCATGACCACCCTCGAGGACCTGCGCCGGTCGGGCCCGTTCAGCCCGGTGTTCTGGAGGCCGACCTCGCCTGGTGCACCCGTCGACGTCCTCGGCCGCCGGACCCCGGCGTCCCGCCCCCGTCATCCCCACGCCGGCCGGGGG
>DATACM010000328.1:0-6339 GCA_036259055.1 Acidimicrobiales bacterium
GCCGCCGCCCGCCACCTCGACGCGGTGGCCCCGTCGGGGGCCCGGAGACGCCTCCCTCTGGGCGGCGACCTCGGCCCCGCCCTCGACCGGGTGGCGGCCGAGCCCGGCCGGGTCTGCGTGCTGGCGTCGGGCGATCCCGGCTTCTTCGGCATCGTCCGGGCGCTGGCCGCGCGCTTCGGGCCCGGTCGGCTCGAGGTCCACCCCGCCCCTTCCTCGGTGTCCTTGGCCTTCGCCCGCCTGGGCCTGCCGTGGGACGACGCCGCCGTCGTCTCCGCCCACGGCCGTCCCCTTCCCGAGGCCGCCGGGCGGGCGGCGGCCGCCCCCAAGGCGGCGGTCCTGACCTCTCCCGACGCCCCGCCGCAGGACGTCGGCCGGGAGCTCTGGCGGCTGGGCGCCCGCCATCGCCGGGTGGTCGTGTGCAGCCGCCTGGGCGAGGGGGACGAGGTGGTCGCCGAGACGGACCTGGCCGGCCTGGCCGCCGCCGAGTGGGACCCCCGCTCGGTGGTGGTCCTCCTCGACGGCCCGCCCGTCGCGCCCGCGCCGGTGCTCTGCTGGGGCCTTCCCGACAGCCGCTTCGACCACCGCGAGGGGATGGTGACCAAGGCGGAGGTCAGAGCGGTGGTGCTGGGCAAGCTGGGCGTGCCGCCGGCCGGCGTGTTGTGGGACGTCGGTGCGGGGAGCGGCAGCGTGGCGGTGGAGTGCGCCCGGCTGGCGCCCGGGCTGAGGGTGGTGGCGGTGGAGCGCCGGCCGGACGACGCCACCCGGGCCCGGGCCAACGCCGCCGCCGCCGGCGTGGCCGTGGAGGTGGTGGAGGGCGAGGCCCCCGCCTGCCTGGCCCCGCTCCCCGACCCCGACCGGGCGTTCGTGGGGGGCGGCGGGATCGCCGCCCTCGACGCCACCCTGGATCGCTTGCGCCCAGGGGGGCGGGTCGTGGCGACCTACGCCGCCCTCGACCGGGCCGCCGCCGCCTTCGCCCGTCTGGGCCACCTGGTCGAGCTGGGGCTGAGCCGGGGCCGGGCCCTCCCCGACGGAGGCGTGCGCCTGGCCGCCGAGAACCCGGTGTTCGTGGCCTGGGGGCCGGAGGAATGAGGGAGAAGGCGGTGCTCTCGGTCTCTGTCACCGAGCAAGGGCGGGCCATGGCGGCCCGGCTGCCCTACGAGTCGGCCCACGGCGACGCCGCCGCCACCGTCCGCCAGCGGTGGGCCTCGGTGGACGGCTTCGTCCTGTTCCTCGCCGCCGGGGCGGCGGTGCGCATCGTGGCGCCGCTCCTCGACGACAAGGCGACCGACCCGGCCGTCGTCTGCGTCGACGAGGCGGGTCGGTTCGCGGTGGCCTTGTGCGGCGGCCACGCCCGCGGCGGCAACGAGCTGGCCGCCCGGGTCGCCGACCTGCTGGGCGCGACTCCGGTGGTCACGACCGCGACCGACGCCACCGGCACCGCCGCCCTCGACCAGCTCCCCGGCCTCACCGCCGCCGGCGACGTCTCCGGGGTTACCGCCGCCCTGCTCGACGGGCGCCTCCCGGCGGTGGTGAACGAGCTGGGCTGGCCCCTGCCGCCGGCGCTCCCGACCCACGGCGCGGGCCCCGAGCTCGTCCTCGTCACCGACCGGTTGGTGCCCACCGCCCGGGGACTGGTCGCCCTGCGCCCCCCGTCGCTCGTCGTGGGGGTAGGGGCGTCGACCGGCGCCCCGGCCGCCGAGGTGGCCGGGCTGGTGGCGTCGGCCCTGCGCCGGGCCGGCCTCGACGCCGCCGCCGTCGCCGAGGTGGCGACCATCGACCGCCGGGCCGCCGACCCCGCCATCGGCGCCCTCGGCCTGCCGGTAAGGGCCTTCCCGGCCGCCGAGCTGGCCGCCGTCGGGGCCGGAGTCCCCTCGCCCAGCGCGGTGGTGGCCGCCGCCGTCGGCACGCCGAGCGTGGCCGAGGCGGCCGCCCTCCTGGCCGCCGGCCCCGGTGCCCGACTGGTCGTCACCAAGATCGCCTCCGCGCACGCCACCGTCGCGGTGGCCCGCCGGCGCCGGCCCCGCGGCCACCTGGCGGTGGTGGGGCTGGGCCCCGGGCACTCCGGGCACCGCACTCCGGCCGCCGACGCCGCCGTCCGCCACGCCGACGTGGTCCTCGGCTACGGCCCCTACCTCGACCAGTGCGCCGACCTGCTGCGCCCCGCCCAGGAGGTCGTCCGAAGCCCCATCGGCGAGGAGGTGGTCAGGGCAAAGCAGGCGGTGGCCGAGGCCGGTGCCGGCCGGCGCGTGGCCCTGGTCTCCTCGGGCGACCCGGGGGTCTACGCCATGGCCACCCTGGCCCTCGAGGTGGCCGCCGAGAGCGGCAACGACGTGGACGTCGAGGTGGTGCCCGGGCTGCCGGCCGCCCAGGCGGCAGCCGCTCTCCTCGGCGCGCCCCTCGCCCACGACCACGCCGTGATCAGCCTCTCCGACCTGCTGACGCCCTGGCCGGCGGTGGAAGCCCGCCTGCGGGCGGCGGCCGAGGCCGACCTGGTGGTGGCCCTCTACAACCCTCGCTCGGCGGGCCGCTCGTGGCAGCTCGACGCCGCCCGGCGCCTCCTCCTCGAGCGGCGCGCCCCGGGCACCCCGGTCGGCGTGGTCACCGGCGCCGCCCGTCCCGGGCAGAGGGTCGAGCTCACCACCCTGGCCGAGCTCGACCCCGCCACCGTCGGCATGACCACCTGCGTGATCGTGGGCTCCTCGGCCACGCGCGTCGTCGGCGGCCGCATGGTCACTCCCCGGGGGTACCAACCGTGACCGTCGTGGCCGTCTCGGTCACGGTGGACGACCGCTGCACCGCCTGCGGTGGCTGCCTCGTGACCTGTCCGGAGCGGGCTCTCGTCGCCGCCCCCGGTCGCCCGGCGGCCGTCGCCGGCCGCTGCACCGGTTGCCTGGCCTGCGTCGAGATCTGCCCCCGCGACGCCATCACCGTCGAGGGTGCGGCCGCATCATGACCGTCCATCCGATCGAGGAGCAGAGCTACCGGATCCTCGCCGAGCGGGTCGACCTCTCCGAGCTGGGGCCCCTGGCCCGGGCGGTGGTCGGCCGCATCGTCCACGCCAGCGCCGACCCCGAGTACGCCCGCACCGTCGTCGCCGCCGAGGCCGACCTGGCTTCCGGCGTGGAGGCGCTGCGCTCCGGCGCGCCGGTCGTGACCGACGTAGAGATGGTGCGGCACGGGATCTCGGGCGCGGAGATCCGCTGTTACCTGCACGCGGCCGACGCCGCCCCGCTGCCTTCGGGCATCACCCGCAGCGCCGCCGGCATGCGGGTGGCGGCGGCGCAACACCCGCTCGGAGCGGTGTTCGCCATCGGTTGCGCTCCCACCGCCCTCTCCGAGCTCGTGCGCCTGCACGCCGCCGGCGAGGTGCGGCCCGCCCTGGTCGTGGGCCTTCCGGTCGGGTTCGTGGGGGCGGCGGCGGCCAAGGAGGCGCTGCGGGCCAGCGGGATGCCGGCCGTCAGCAACGTGGGCGACAAAGGCGGCAGCGCGGTGGCGGCGGCCGCCGTCAACGCGCTGGTGAGGCTGGCGTGCTGAGCGGCGGCGACCGTCCCGCTCTCCTCATCGTGGGCCATGGCAGCCGCTCGGCCGCCGGGGTGGCCGAGTACTGGCGGCTCGCGTCGGTCGTGCGCGACCAGGCTCCCGAGCTCACCGTGGGCTGCGGGTTCATCGAGCTCGCCCGTCCCGACCTCGACACCGCGGTGGACGAGCTGGTGGCGGCGGGAGCCACCTCGGTGGTGGCGAGCCCCCTCATCCTGCTCGGTGCCGGCCATCTCAAGAACGACGGCCCCGCCGCCCTGCACCGGGGCCGGCACCGCCATCCGTCGGTGCGGTTCCGCTACGCCCGGGACCTGGGCATCCACCCGCTGGTCCTGGGGGTCGCCGAGGACCGCGTCCGGGCGGCGTTCGGCCCCGACGACCCCGCCGGCGGCGCCGTCGTGCTCGTGGGCCGGGGGTCCTCCGACCCCGACGCCAACGCCGACCTCTACAAGGTCGCGCGCCTCCTCTGGGACTCCCGCGGCCTCGGGATGGTGGAGCCCGCGTTCGTCTCCCTGGCCCCGCCCGACGTGGCCGGCGCCCTCGACCGGTGCCGCCGCCTGGGGGCGACCCGGATCGCCGTGGTCCCCTACTTCCTCTTCACCGGCGTCCTCGTCGAGCGCATCCGGGCCCAGACGACGGCGTGGGCCGAGGCCCATCCCCAGGTCGACGTCCGCCACGGTCCCCACCTCGGGGCCGACCCTCGGGTCGCCGCGCTGCTGCTCGAGCGCTACCGCGAGGCGCTCGACGGCGACGTGCGCATGAACTGCGACCTCTGCGTGTACCGGACGGCCCTGCCCGGCCACGAGCACCGCGTCGGAGCCCCCGTCGAGCTGGGCCACCACGACCACTCCGGAGGGGGGTGATGCAACTGGACACCGCCGAGCTCACCGGGCGGCGGGTGCCGTGGTGGGCGTGGCTGGCCGTGGTGATCGCCCTCCTCGCCGCCTACGCCGTCACCTTGGAGAACGGGATGGTCATGCGGGCCGGCGCCGACGTGGTGCACGAGCTGTTCCACGACGGCCGGCACTTCCTCGGCATGCCTTGTCACTGACCGGAGGGGGGCTCAGCCCCCCTCCGAAAGGAGCCCTTCATTGCGACGGTTGATCCGCGACGGGGCGCTGGCCGGGCTGGCCGGCGGCGCCGCCCTCGCCCTCGTCCTGTTGCTGTTGGGCGAGGAGAGCATCGGTCTGGCCATCGCCCTCGAGCAGGGCGACGGCGACGAGATGTTCTCCCGCCGCGCCCAGCAGGTCGGGGGCGTGCTCGCCGCCCTGATCTGGGGGGCGGCCCTGGGCGTCGTCTTCGCCGTCGTGTTCGGGCTGCTCCGCCGGCGGCTGGCCCTCCCGTCGGACTGGCGAGCGGGCGTCGGCCTGGCCGTCCTCGGCTTCCTCACCGTCAACCTCGTCCCGTTCCTGAAGTACCCGCCCAACCCGCCGGGCGTCGGCGACCCCGACACGATCGGGCGCCGCACCGCTCTGTACCTGCTGATGCTTGCCTGGTCCGCCCTGGCGGCGGCCGCCGCCTGGTCGGCCGGCCGGCGGCTGGGCGGCCATCCGGCGCTCCCCGAGCACCTACGGGTCCCCGCCGTCGTCGCCGTCTACGTCGCGGTGGTGGCCGTGGGGCTGGCCGGCATGCCCGCCTCGCCCGACGCCGTCACCGCCCCCGCCGGCCTCGTCTGGCGGTTCCGCCTGTCCAGCCTGGCCGGCGCCGCCGCCTTCTGGGCGGTGTGCGGGGTGGCGTTCGGCTGGCTGCGCCTGGCCGCCGCCGGCCAGTCGCCGTTGTCCTCCATGCGGGCGCCCAGCCGGGCCGGCCCGTCCGGAGGGCGCTGAGCACCTCCGTGGCCCGCGCCGCGATCTTCGACTTCTACGGCACCCTGGCCCACGCGGTGCGGTGGGGCCCGTCGCCGGCCGACGTCTTCGCCCGGCTCGGGCACAGACTCGACGACGCCGCCTACGCGGCGTGGCGGGCGGAGGTCTTCGACGGGATGGAGCACCTCGCCCACTCCCAGACGCGGGAGCTGTACCTGGCGTGGGAGCGCGACCGCCTTCGCCGCCTGGCCACCGCCTGCGGGGTGGGCCCCGAGAACCTCGAGGAGCTGGCCGCCGAGCTCCACCACGCCATGCAGGACTTCGAGCTGACCGCCTACGACGAGGTGCCGGAGGTGCTGGCCGAGCTGCGCCGGCGGGGGCTGGTGGTGGCCGTCTGCTCCAACTGGACATGGGACCTCGATCTGGCCTTGGACCAGTGCGCCCTCTCCGGCGCCGCCGACGTGGTCGTGACCTCGGCCCAGGCAGGCGTCCGCAAGCCCCATCCCCGCATCTTCACCCTCACCCTCGAGCGCTGCGGCGTGGAGCCGGGCGACGCCGTCTTCGTGGGCGACACGTGGTACCCCGACGTCGAGGGGGCGCTGGCGGCCGGCCTCCGTCCCGTCCACGTCTGGCGCCCGGAGGAGGCCGCCGACGCCGACCCCGCGCCGCTTCCCGCCGGCGTCGAGCGGGTGACCGACCTCGGCGGCGTCCTCGACCTGGTTGACCCTTAGGCGGCCAGGAAGGTCAGGCGGACGCGGCGGTCGGGATTGTCCTCGTTGAAGTCGACGAGGACGACGCTCTGCCAGGTGCCGAGGAGCGGCCGGCCCCCCTCCACCGGCAGGACCAGCGAGGGGCTCACCAGCACCGGTAGCAGGTGGTCGGCGCCGTGGCCGGGCGAGCCGTGCTGGTGCCGCCAGCGGTCGTCCCGGGGGATGACCTCGCCCAGCAGCCGCTCGAGGTCGCTCTCCGACCCCGAGCCCGTCTCCATGAGCGCCAG
>DATACM010000329.1:0-2404 GCA_036259055.1 Acidimicrobiales bacterium
CGTCGACGCCACCCTGGAGGCCCTGGCCGAGGCCGACCGCAACCGCAGCCTCGACCGCACCAACCTCCTGCTCACCCATCCCCGCATCCCCCAGGTCGAGCCCCGCCACGCCGACATCAACGAGATCGAGGTCGACGCCGGCCTCCTGCGGTCCGACCTCGTCCTGCTCGGGCACTACCACTTCCACACCGAGGTGGCGCCCGGCATCTGGTACGCCGGCTCCACCGACACGTTCTCCTTCGCCGACGACCCCGACGTGCCCAAGGGCATCGTCGTGCTCGACACCGACACCGGCGAGCTCGCCCACATGCCCCTCGACGGGCAGCGCCCTCTCGTCACCCTCGAGCCCGTCCACGCCCTGGGGCTGTCGCCGGCCGAGGTGGGAGCGCTGGTCCTCGAGCGGGCCTCGTCCGTGCCCGACGGCGCCGTCGCCCGTCTCTTCCTCGAAGGCGTCGACCCCGAGGCCTACCGCCTCCTCGACCACGACGCCGTCCGGTCGGTGGCGGCCAACGCCCTCGTCCTCAAGATCGAGCCCAGCTTCGCCGGCACCACCAGCGAGGTGCAGCTGCCCGAGCTCGACGCCATGCCCGCCCGGTGGGCGCGCTACGTCGACGACCAGGCCGACCTCACCGGCTTCGACCGGGGCCGTCTCCGTGACCTGGGCACCGAGTACCTGAGCCGGGCGGTCGAGGAGGCGGTCGACTGATGCGGCTCACCCGCCTGTACCTGCGCAACTACCGGGTGTACGAGGAGGCCGTCGACCTCGAGCTGCCGCCGGGGCTGGTCGGCATCTACGGCCCCAACGGCGGCGGCAAGTCCACCCTCGTCGAGGGCATCCGCTTCGCCCTCTACGGTCGCTCTCGGACGGCCAACGAGGAGGTGCGCACGTCCGGCATCAACGCCGACGCGGTGGCCGAGGTGGAGTTCGAGCACGAGGGGCATCAGTACCTCGTGCGCCGGGTCGTCACCGGCGTCAACGCCACCGTGCGGGCGTCGGCCCATGCCGACGGCTACCAGGTGGCGGAGGGGGCCCGAGACACCACCCGCTACGTCCACTCGGTGCTGGGGATGGACGACGCCGCGTTCCGGGCTTCGGTCTTCGCCGAGCAGAAGCAGCTGGCCGCCTTCAGCAGCCAACCCCCGCACGAGCGCAAGCGCCTGGTCCTCCAGCTCCTCGGCATCACGCCCCTCGACGCCGCTCGGGACAATGCCCGGCGCGACGCCCGGGCGGCCGAGGCCCAGCACGAGCGCCTGCGGGCCATGCTCCCCGACCTCGACCAGCTGCGGCGCCAGGTGGAGGACGCGGAGCGGGCGGTGGTGTCCTCGGAGGAGGCGGCCGTGGCCCACGAGGCGGCCGCCGTTGCCGGCCAGGATCGGCTGGAGGCGGCCACCACCCGGGCCGACGAGCTCGACGTCCTGCGCCAGGAGCACGAGCTGCTGGTGGCGGAGGCCCGTTCGGCGCGAGCCGAGCGCGACCGGTCGGCCGCCGCCGTCGAGCGCCTCGGCGCCGAGCTCGCCGACCTCGAGCGGGCGGCTGAGCGCCTGGCGGCGCTGGCGCCCGAAGCCGAAGGGTGGCGGGAGGCGGAGGCCCAGCTCCGACTGGTCGAGGCGGTGGTGGCGGCGCGCGCCGTCGTCGACGCCATCGACGTCCCACCGCCGCCCGACCCTCCCGACGAGGAGGGCACCGAGGCGGCCCGGCTGGCGGCCGAGGCGGCCAGGGCCGAGCTGGCCGAGGTCAACGGACGGCGAGAGGCGGCGCGGGCCGAGCTCGAACGGGCCCGCCAGACCGTCGAGCGGGCGGCCGACCTCACCGGCGAGGCGGACTGTCCCCTGTGCGGGCAGTCGCTGGGCGACGCCTTCGCCGAGGTCCAGGCCCACCGGGCCGCCGAGCTGCGAGAGGTCGAGGCCCGGGTGGCGGCGCTCGAGGCCGAGCGCACCCGACTGGCGGCGGTGGCCACCGAGGCGGGCCGCCGGGCGACCGAGGGGACGCGGACGCTGCGCCAGGCGAGGGCGGCGTGGGAGGCGCACCAGCGGGCGGTGGCCGAGCGCGAGCAGGCGGCCAAGGCCCTCGCCGACGCCGAGGCGGCCCTGGGTCGCACCGCCACCGTCGAGGAGCGGGGCACCCTCGTCGCCGAGGTCGACCGTCGCCGGCGGGCGGCCGACGAGTGCCTGCAGATCCGCGGCCGCCTCGAGCGGCGTCCGCACGCGCTGGCCGAGCTCGACGTCGAGCGCCTGCTGGTCGCCGAGCACGACGGCCGCCTCGAGAGCATCGAGGAGAAGGTCCGGGCGTTGGCCTTCGATCCCGAAGCGCTGGCCGGCGCCCGCCGGGCGCGCCACCAGGCCCGCCTCGACGCCGAGGAGGCGGCCGCCCGGGCCCAGGCCGCGCGCCTGGCCGCGGCCGAGG
>DATACM010000330.1:0-7229 GCA_036259055.1 Acidimicrobiales bacterium
GCGCTCGGCCTCAACCTCGTGCTCCTCGTGAACCTGGCCGGGACCGCCTGGTTGTCCACCCGGTTCCTTACCGGACACAGCACCTTCCACCGGCTCGAGCGCTGGCAGACCACCTACCTGCCCGTCTTCGCGCTCTGGGCCGCCACGGTCGTGGTCATCGTCCCACCGCTGTTCGCATTCACCTGACCGCTCGAGCTGACCGCAGCGGCCCGGTGGAGACCTCGGTACGACCGTGCCGCAACCGCGAAGGCGGCCAAGGCCACAACCCACGCCGGCGTCCACCCGGCGGCGGTCGCGGCGGCCCCGATGGCGAACGGCGCGCCGGCCCGGGGAAGGGCGGTCGCTCTTTGCAGGCGGGCGCTCACGGCCGCGAAGGGGGCGGTGCCGACGAGGTGCGCGGTCGTGGCGGTGGTGGCGCGAAGACGGTGCTCGCCGGGCCCCCGGACGACAGTGACCACGGCGAGGGTCCGGTGCCGTCGTCCCGGGTCGAGGGCGACGAGTACCACCGTGGCGGGCTCGAAGAGCGTGGCCGACATGGCCAGCCCGATCACCGTCCAGGCGACGTAGAGCACGACGACGTGGGGGGCGGTGGCGAACAGCACCATCCCGACGCGCCGACCACCGACCCGGCGGTGAGCACGGTCCGCGCGTCGTGGCGCCCGAGAGCCCGGGCAACTGCTGGTGCCGCCAGCCCGGCGACGCCCAGCCCCAGCGAGAAGGCACCGGCGACCAGGGATTCGGACCATCCCGTGTCGGAGGTGATCTCAGGGGCGACGACGGCGAAGCCGTAGAACAGCACGCCCCAGGAGAGGAGCTGGGTGACCGACAGGGTCAGCGTCGCCCGACGCAGCGCCGGCGAGCCCCACCCATCGAGCGGCGTGTCAGCCGCAGCACGCGCTGGCATCGGCGAGTGCAGCCGCGCCGGCGGTAGGAACCGCGCACGCCCCCGTCTCCGGGAGCACGAAGGCCACCTCCGCGGCAGCGGCATGATCGCCGGCCAGCTCGGCCACCACGGAGCGGACCTGCTCGTAGCCCGTGGCGAGCAGGAACGTGGGCGCACGTCCGTAGCTCTTGACGCCGACGACGTACAGGCGCGGCTCGGGATGGGCGAGCTCGGCCGCCCCGTGGGGCGGTACCGACCCGCAGCTGTGGACGTTCGGGTCGAGGAGGGGCGCCAGGGACCGGGGGCACTCGAGGGCGGGGTCGACGTCGACCCGCAGTTAGCCGAGCATGCCGAGGTCAGGCCGGAATCCGGTGGCCGCGACGACCCGGTCGAAAGGCCCGAGCTTGCGGCCGTCGGCGGAAAGGAGGACCACGCCGTGGTCGGCGGTGACGAGCTCGTCGACGTGAAACCCCGTCTCGAACGCCACGACGCGGGAGGCGACGAGGGCCCGGGCCTCGGCGCCGAGACGAGCGCGCTCCGGTAGCTGGTCGTCGCGCCCGCCCCCCAACGTCTGGCCCGGCCGGGCACGCCGCAGCACCCAGGTCACGGACGTACAGGGGTGCCTCACCGCCAGGGCGGCGAGGTCGCGGACCAGGTTCTGCGCGGAGTGACCGGAGCCGACCACGGCGATGCGCCGCGCGGAGTAGCGGGGTCGGTCGCGCCCGAGGACGTCGGGGATGCCGTAGTCGATGCGCCCGTTCGCCCGTCGCTCGCCGATGGCGGGGCGGCCGTCGGCGCCGAGGGGGTTGGGCTGCGTCCAGGTTCCCGAGGCGTCGATCACCGCCGAGGCCAGCGTGCGCTCGAACCCGTAGGGGCTGTCAGTGGCGAGCACGAACGGGGCTTGGGCGCGGCCTGCGGTACGGACCTTGTCGACGCCAAGGCGGGTGACCCACGTCACGAGGCGTTTGGTGCGGAGGTTGGCCGAGATCCCCGGGAGGAGGGCGAGGGGCTCCAGGTACTGCTCGATGAGGTCGCCGCCGGTCGGGTGCTCGTCGGGGTCGGGCGCCGTCCACCCGCCGGTCTCCAGCAGGCGGCGGGCCTCCGGGTCGATGTTGAACCCCCAGGGCGAGAAGAGCCGCACGTGAGCCCAGGCGCGGACGCTGGCGGCGATGTCGTCGCCGACTTCGAAGACGACGAAGGGGATCCCCCGCTCGTGCAGGTGCGCGGCGGCGGCCAGCCCGACGGGCCCGGCGCCGATCACCGCGACAGGGAGACTGCTGCGCTCCATCAGGCGTGTCCTTTCGGCTCTTGTGTTGGCCGCAGGCCAGACGCTGGTCGACCGGTCGGGACGCAACTTCGGCCTTTCTGCGTCCTTGTCGGCGGTACGGTCGTCAGCAGGGGCACGGGAGCGACCATGACCGCCGAGGGTGCGCCGGGCGTCGAGGAGATCTGGGCCGAGGTCGGCACCTCGCTGCAGCGCTTCGTCCGCCGTCGAGTCTCCGACCCACATGAAGCGGAGGACGTCGTGGCCGAGGTCCTGTTGCGCATCCACCAGCACCTGCCCGATCTGAGCGACCGAGAGCGGGTCACGGCGTGGGTGTTCCGAATCGCCCGCAACACCATCACCGACGGTTACCGGCGCAGCGGGCGCCGCATCGAGACTTTGACCGCCGACGTGGAGCCCGGCGCCGCTCGAGGTGCCGACGCCTGGCTGGACGACCAGGAGATCGTCCTCGCTGACCTCGCCTCTTGCATCCGGCCGCTCGTCCGTGCGCTGCCCCGCGATTACCGGCGAGCCCTGGAGCTCACCGACTTGGAAGGGCGAACACAGGCAGAGGCGGCTCGGATCGAGGGAGTGTCGCTGTCGGGGATGAAGTCGCGGGTCCAGCGAGGCCGACGACAGTTCGCCGCGCTGGTTCGAAGGTGCTGCGAGATCACCACCGACTCGCGGGGAGAGCCGGTTGACTTCCGTCCTCGGGCCGTCGACTGCGCAGACGACCCGGCGGCGGCTCAGCTTCGGGCGATCATCTCCCCAGTCGAGGACGCGGCGCGTGGGTTTCGTACATCCGAACCGCAACGAGGCCGCCAGAGGCCGCGGTGAGGACGGCGACCGCCCAGATCGCCGCCTCGATGCTGAACACGTCGGCCAGGACACCGGCCAGCAGCGCACCCACGGCGAACCCGCCGTCGCGCCACAGGCGGTAAACGCCAACCGCGGACGCGCGCCACCGCGGATGGGCAACGTCGCCAATCGTCGCGAGAAGCGTCGGGTACACCATGGCGGTACCGGCACCGAGGAGCACGATGGCGGCGAGCCAGGATCCGAAGCCGTTGGTCGCCGCCACGAGCGCGATGGCCAGGGCTTGCGCCCACATCCCTCCCGCGATCAGCCATTTCCGTCCCCACCGGTCCGACAGCGGGCCCGTGAGGAGCTGGCCGAATCCCCACACCGCCGGGTAGGCGGCGACCAGCACGCCGATGGTGCCCACGGAGAGCCCCTGGGCGGCGAAGTAGAGCGGAAAGAGGCCCCAGGCGAGACCGTCGTTGAGGTTGTTGACCATCCCGGCCTGCGAAGCCGCCGAGAGAGCTCGTTCACGGAAGCTCGTCAACCCGAAGACCTGTCTGGTGGTGAGCTCGCCGCCACCGCCGACGTGGCCGGCGGCTTCCCGCTCGGCGTGCGGCCGCGTCTCTCGCACCACGAGGCTCGACAGACCCAGTCCGAGAGCGGCGTAGGCGAGGCCGAGGAGGAAGGGCTCGGGCCGAAGCCCCCACTCGTCTGCGATCAGCCCGGTGGCCAGAGCGGTTGCGGCCACGGCGCCGTAGCCGGCGGCCTCGTTCAGGCCCATGGCCAGACCCCGTCGGGCGGGCCCGGCGAGGTCGATCTTCATGATCACCGTGGTTGACCAGGTGAGGCCCTGGTTGATGCCGAGGAGGACGTTGGCGGCGACGATCCACGTCCACGTCGGTGCCCACATGACGAGCAGGGGGACGGGAACGCCGACGAGCCAGCCGCCGACCAGGACCGGCTTGCGCCCGTAACGGTCGGAGAGGGTGCCGGCGAAAAGGTTGGTGATCGCCTTCACGACGCCGAAGGCGGCGATGAACGTGAGGCTCGAGGTGAAGGCGGTGAGCCCGAACTCCTCAGTGGCCAGCAGCGGGAGAACGGTGCGTTCCTGTCCGACCATCCCCCCCACCAGGGCGTTGACGCCCACCAGCAGGCAGAACTGGGCCAGGTTCTCCCGCAGGCCCAGCCGGATGCCGTTGGAGAGGGGCGCCGGGTTGGCCGGGGGCGGTGCGACCGCTCTCACTGGGTGACGAGCTGGCGGCCGGTTGACCGCACCCAGTCCTCGGGTCCGCCGGCCAGCACGGCGACGTCGCTGCGCCCGGCCGACTCGAGAATGCTGGCCGCCGTGGCGGCTCGTTCGCCGTGGCCGCACATCACGACCAGCGGCCCCGGTGGCAGATCGTCAACGGCCTGGCCGAGCGCTCCGAGCTCGACGTGGGCCGCGCCCGGAACGTGACCGGCGGAGAACTCGAAGGCCTGACGAACGTCGACGACGGCCGTGTCTTGCATTCGTGAGCCGTCGACGGTGGGCGTTGACACGAGCTCGCCCCCCGCCGCCCGCCATGCCTCGACTCCTCCGGCGAGCTCGCCGGCGAGGTTCTCGTAGCCGATGTTGAGGCATTGGCGCACGAGCTCCCGCCGGTCGGTGTGATCGCCGGTCACGAACACGAGCGGCGTCGACGGATCGGGCACCGTCCAGCTCAACCACGAGCCGAACTGGGGGCGCAAGGTGTTCGCCAGAGCGCCACGGAGGTGACCCGCCGTGAACTCGTCCACCCCCCGTACGTCGACGACGACGGCGCCATGGTCACGCAGATCGCCGACCTCGACGGGCGACAGCGAGGCGAGCGGGGGCATGCCTCCGAGCACGCCCGGTCCCCGACGGTTCACCTCCCGCAGTCTGAGGAAGTAGGGCGGGTAGCTGCCGAAACTGTCGAGCACCCATCGGACGAAGGTGTCCTCGTCGGGGGCGCTCAGGAGCGAGTTTCCCCGGCGCTCTTCGCCGAGGGTGCTCCATCGCCGGGTGCCGGCTGTCGCCGAGCAGAAGGATCCCGCGCCGTGAGTGGGAAGCACCAGGACGTCGTCGGGCAGCGCCAGGAGTTCTCGATGGATGGACTTCCACAGGGCCCTGGTCAAGGCCTCGGTGTCGGCGGGGTCGATGAGGTCGGTGCGGGCGACGGCGCCGACCAGCAGCGAGCCGCCGGTGAAGACGGCCCGCGGCCGTCCCCGATCTCGAAGGAGGTAGGCGACGTGCTCGGGTGTGTGACCGGGCGTGGCGAGCGCCTGGAGGCGCCACCGGCCCAGATCGAGCTCGTCGCCGGGTCGCATCGGCTGGTCGTCCCAGAGCACATCAGCGGCGGCGGAGGCGACGACCTGAGCGCCATGAGCGGCCAGCTCCCGGCTGCCCGTGATGAAGTCGGCGTGGAGGTGGGTGTCGACGGTGTAGACGATCTGGGCTCCCAGACGCTCAGCGACGCCCTCGTAGGGGAACGGGTCGCGCTCGGGGTCGACGACGACGGCCTCGCCGTCCAGATCCAAGACCCAAGCGGTGTTGCCCAGACCCGCGTCGGTGACGGCAACGAGGTTGAGGTCCGTGTCGCTCACTCGGCTCACCTCGAACGGGTGGTCGGCCAGCAGCGTGTCCGTCACCCGCCCACCTCCACGGGGAGTCCTGCTCGTCGCCACTCGGGGAACCCGTCCTCGAGCCGGCGGGCCTTGCGTCCACTGCCTCGCAGCTCACGCACGGCGTCGTCGGCGTAGACGCAGAAAGGCCCTCGGCAGTACGCCACGACCTCGGCGTGGCGCGGCGCCTCACGGAGCCGCCGGCGCACCTCCCCCGGGGGTACCGAGACGGCGCCGGGCACGTGACCGGCCGCGAACTCCACCGTCGGGCGGACGTCCCACACCACGACGCTGTTGTCGTCGAGCCGGCGGGCCAGCTCGTCTCGGGTCAGCTCCTCCAGGGCGTCGCGCGCCCCGAGGTACGCGGCAGCCAGCCGGTCGACGCCGTCGACGTGCGACCGGGCGACGGCCGTCATCGCCGCCCACAGCTCCTCGACGTCGGCGCCCGCCAGCCGGTAGAGGACCCGGTTGCCGTCGCGTCGTGAAGAGACGAGGCCCGCTCGAGCGAGGACCTGGAGGTGCTGGGAGGTGTTCGCCACGCTCTGGTCGATCTCGGCCGCCAGGTCCTCGACCGAGCGCTCGCCCTGGGCCAGCACGTCCACCAGCTCCGCACGCCGCCCGCTGGCGACTGCCTTGGCGACGGTGGCGAGGCGGTCGTAGAGCGCCGTCTTGGCTGCTCGTCTGCTCATGGCGCCATAGTACGATGACGTTTTCAACTATTCAAGACTATTCTTGAGAGGTTCGGGGGTTGGTTCCGGACCGTCTGGCTACAGGCGGCTGGGCGTACGACCCCACCGCGTACGCTCCGGGTCACGGGCGTGGTCCGCTCAATCGCTCCGTCGTCGTCGCCCAGGGGCTGAAAGGACATGCGGAGATGACGTCGGAACTGGAGCGCGACAAGGAGCTGGTTCGCCGTCTGGTCGTCGAGGCGATCAACGACGACAAGCTCGCTGTCCTCGATGAGGTCTGCACCGAGCGCCTGGCGCTCGAGCTGCGAGAGTGGTTTGCACCGTTCCGGGCCGGGTTCCCCGACTGGCGCCAGGAGATCGTCGATCTGGTGGCCGAGAACGTAACCGTGGTGGCCAGGTGCGTCTGTCGGGGAACGAACCTGGGCACCTGGCTCGGTGTACCGCCCACCGGTCGCTCGATGCGCGTGGACGAGGTGTGGTTCTTCACCGTCGCTGAGGGGCGCCTCGACCGGATGTGGAGTCTCGAGGACACCTGGTCGCGGCTCCTGCAGCTTGGAACTGCAGAACAAGCGCTCGAGGCGGCAAGAACGGATCACCGGACCTGACCGGGGTTATCGCCATCCACGCGGTGGCCGAAGTGGGGTCATCGCAAATGCGGCGGTACGCGTCGGCGAGGTGGTCGCCCCTCGGGGCCGACTCGCCTCCGACGGCGGGTTGATCGTTACGTCAGTCGTCGAGCATGTCTAGGCCGAGCGGGGCGATCCGTTCGGGGTCGACGAGGAGGTCGGGTCTGTTCTGCAGGATGCATCAAACTCCTTTGATGTATCAAGCCAGTTTGATCTATCGTGACGCGTGACCGCCGATACGGCCGAGCTAACGCCTCTGCAGTTCCTGCAGCTGGTCGCCGACCCTCAGCGCTGGCGGCTGCTGGGTGAGTTGGCGCGCAGCGACCGGCGCGTCGGAGAGCTCG
>DATACM010000331.1:0-11781 GCA_036259055.1 Acidimicrobiales bacterium
GTAGGCCCCGCCGCTCTGCTGCACGAGGCCGGCGAGGATGGGCGCGTCGGTGCTCACCGCCACCACCCGCCCGTCGCCGAGAGCCTGGGCGCATTCCGAGTACCCGCCGAACAAGAGCAGCTCGGCCTGGGGCGCCTGGGCCCGTAGGTTGCGCTCCGACGTCGAGCCGGCGGCGGTGCAGACCCTCTTGCCGTTGAGGTCGGTGACGCTGCGTATCGAGTTGTCGGTCGACTTGACCATGATGTCCTGGCGGGCGATGAAGTAGGGGCCGGCGAAGTCGACGATCTGCTTGCGGGCGTCGCTGATCGTGTAGGTGGCGATGACGATGTCGACGGTGCCGTTCTGGATGAACGGCTCCCGGTTCCGGGAGATGGCCTCCACGAACTCGACCTTGTTCCCGAGCTGGTCGACGGTGCCCCCGAAGATCGCCACGGCGATCAGCTTGCCGATCTCCACGTCGAACCCCTCGACCTGGTTGGTCGTGGGGTTGCGCTGCCCGAACCCGGGCTGGTCGTACTTCACGCCGACGATGAGCTTGCCCCGCTGCTGGATGTTCGCCAGGGTCGTGCCGGCGGGGAAGCTCGGGGCGGTCAGCGGGGCGGCGGTCGTGCCGGTGGTCGCCTGCTCCCCCTCGTCGTCGTCGCCGCACCCGGCGGCGACCAGGGCGACGCTGAGGAACAGGATCGGAAGCAGGAACCGGCGGCGGCGCATCTTTCCTCCTAGTGGGCCAGGATCTTGGACAGGAAATCGCGGGCGCGATCGGTCTCGGGGTCGCTGAAGAAGCGGTCGGGAGGCGCCAGCTCCACGATGCGCCCTCCGTCCATGAACGCTACCCGTCGGGCGGCCGATCGGGCGAAGCCCATCTCGTGGCTCACCACGACCATGGTGATGCCCTCGGCGGCCAGCTCGATCATGACGTCGAGCACCTCTTTGATCATCTCGGGGTCGAGCGCCGACGTGGGCTCGTCGAACAGCATGAGCTTGGGGTCCATGGCGAGGGCCCGGGCGATGGCCGCCCGCTGCTGTTGGCCCCCGGAGAGCTCCGCGGGGTACCGGTCGGCCTTCTCGGCGATCCCCACCCGCTCGAGCAGGCGCATGGCCTTCTGACGCGCCGCCTCCTTGTCCATGCCCCGCACCTTGACCGGCCCGAGGGTGACGTTCTGCAGGACGGTCTTGTGGGCGAAGAGGTTGAAGGACTGGAAGACCATCCCCACGTCGGCCCGCAGACGGGCGAGGGACCGGCCCTCCTCGGGCAGCGGGACCCCGTCGATGGTGATCGCCCCCGAGTCGATCGGCTCGAGCCGGTTGATGGTGCGGCACAGGGTGGACTTGCCCGAGCCCGACGGGCCGATGATCACGAGCACCTCGCCGCGCTGCACGGTGAGGTCGACGTCGCACAGGGCTTGGAGGTCGCCGAACCACTTGTTGACCTTCTCCAGCACCACCAACGGCTGCCCGTCGGCGGCGGCGGGGGCCGGCACGACGCTCTCCCGGGGCGGCGGCGGGGCGGTCGTCACTGGGGCTGCTCCGCGGCGATCAGGGTGACCAGGCCGCCGGCCACGAACGTCGACGCCACCGCGATGGCCAGCCAGAACCGCCGGTACCCGACCCGGTGGCACGCGCCGTCGCGGGCGATGTCGTAGAGGGAGCCGCCTCCCGACGGCTCGCCGACGTTCGACGGCGCCGGCCCGCAGTTGACCTCGGTGGCCAGGGAGGCGCGCTGGCGGTCGAACGCCTTGAGCCGCAGGATCGGATCGTCGCCGAAGCTGGCCCGCACGGGAACGAACAACATGAGCAGGCCGACAACCATCCCCGCCAACATCATCCCCGCAGACACGACGCGGGGCCGGGACAACGACATCGTCGGCACTCAGCGGCCGTTCAGCTCGGCGATCACGTCGGTACGGTGGACGATCGACCGTGCCGCCTCCAGTCTCTCGGCGAGGGTCTCGGGGGCGAGGCCGAAAGCACCGGCGGGCAGCGCCACCCGGTCGCGGGAGGAGCGCACCACGACCCCGTCGTCGACGGCGATGTCCTCGATCCACTCCCAGCGGATCAGCGTGCGGGCGTCGCCGGGACCGAACGACGAGATCCCGTGCAGGTCGACGCGCACTACGACCTTGGGCCCGAACGGCCGCCGCCGGACGACGAAGTCGGCAACCCTCTGGCCCACAGCCGAACTGTACCGCCGCCGCCTCACACCGGCTGGTCAGGCCGCGGGCGCGCCGGCTTCTGGCACGCCCAGAGCGCGGGAATCAGCGACTTTCCTGACCCAATGCGGTCGTGGGGGATCAGATCCTCGCGTAGGCGAGGCTCGGGATCCTCTCGGTGGCGACGCGGCGGCGGAGGTACACGAACCAGGTGATGGCGGCGAAGACGACGTAGGAGACGAGGAAGACCCACAACGCGGGCACCGACCAGTCGGCGTGGGCGGCGGCGACCGCCACCTTCTCGGCCGGGGTCTTGGCCGCCTTGACCATGTTCGAGACCCCGAGGCTCGCCTGCCGCAGCACCAGCTGGACGAGGAAGCCGCCGAACGCCCCGATGGCCCCGGCGATGCCGATGACGGCGGCCGCCCGGCGCTTCGACTCCACCGTCATCGCCGTCGGATCGAGGCCCCTGTCACTGGCCTCCTTGCGGCCGAGGGCGGCGAAGATCGACGGGATCATCTTGTACGTCGAGCCGTTGCCCATCCCGGCCAGCAGGAAGATCGCCATGTAAGACATGAAGAACAGGAAGAAGCTGCGGCCCTGGACGCCTGCGATGGCGGTGGCGGTGAAGACGGTCATGCCCAGGAACACCACGAGGGTGACCTTGGCCCCCCCGGCCTTGTCCGACACCCACCCGCCCAGGGGGCGCGAGATCGACCCGATCAGCGCGCCCAGGAACCCCAGACCGGCCAGGTAGGTGGCGATGAACGGGTGGTCGGCGAGGAACTCCGGGAAGGTGTTCTTGATCACGAGGGGCAGGGCGAACGAGAAGCCGATGAACGAGCCGAAGGTGCCGATGTAGAGCACCGACATCACCCACGTCTGCCCCGACCGCAGGGCGTTCAGGTAGGACCGCTTTTGCGCCTTCGCCTGTACCAGGCTGTCCATGTACAGCCACGCGCCGATCGCGGCGGCGGCGATCAAGGGCAGCCACATGAGACCGGCGTAAGCCATGTGGACGTCGTGCTCGGGCAGCTTCACCACCGCCGCCGGCACCCCGACGATGATCACCAGCGGGACGACCAGCTGCGCCACCGCCACCCCCAGGTTGCCGCCGGCGGCGTTCAGCCCCAGGGCGAAGCCCTTCTTCCTCTCGGGATAGAAGAACGAGATGTTGAACATCGACGACGAGAAGTTGCCGCCCCCGAACCCGGCCGTCGCCGAGCAGAGCAGCAACACCCACAGCTGCGTGCCGTGGCTCTGGTCGGCCAGCCAGCCGCTGGGTACGACGATCGCCAGCAGAAGGGTCGGGATGAACAGCAGGGCGGCGCTGATGGTGGTCCACGCCCGACCGCCGAACCGGGGCACGGCGAAGGTGTAGGGGATGCGGAGGAACGAGCCCACGAGGTTCGGTACGGCGGTGAGGAGGAACTGCTCGCTCACCGACATGGTGATGCCGATGTTCCCCAGGTTGATGACGACGATCGTCCAGAGGACCCACACACTGAACCCGAGGTGCTCGGCGAAGATTGAGAGGGCGAGGTTCTTGCGAGCGATCCTCCTGCCCGTGGTCTCCCAGAAGGTCTCGTCCTCGGGTCGCCAGTCCTCGATCCAGCGGCCCCGGCGCGTGGGCGGTGGGGCGGATGGGCGGGCGGCCGGCGGGGCACCGACAGGTTCGGCGAAGGTCGTCATGACCGGGACGCTACGAAGGCGACGTTTCTCCCCCGTGTGGGACGCTTGGCGACCCCGTGAACCGGATCTTGAGGGTTGCTGTCAGCGCCGCGGCTCCACCCGCACGGCCGACTGCTTGTAGTTGGGCTCGCGCGAGATGGGATCGAACTCCCCGACGGTGAGGCGGTTGACGCACGCCTCGTCGTAGTGGAACGGCACGAACACCTCGCCCTCCCGCACCACCGACGTCACCCGAACCGTGATCCGCTCGACCGTTCCCCGCCGCGAGACCAGGCGCACGAGATCGCCCGAGCGCACGCCCAGCCGCTCGGCGTCGGCCGGGTTCAGCTCCACCCACGCCTCGGGGGCCAGCTTCTCGAGGATCTCGACCCTGCCCGTCTTGGTGCGCGTGTGCCAGTGCTCGACGGTGCGGCCGGTGTTGAGCAGGAAGGGATAATGCTGGTTGGGAGCGTCGGCGATGGGCTGGGGTGAGACGCACCAGATCTTCGCCTTGCCCGACGCCGTCCGGAAGCGGCCGTCGGCGTAGAGCCGGGGCTCGCCGGCTAGCGCCTCGGTGCCGGGAGGGCAGGGCCATTGCACGCCCCCGGCCATGTCGATGCGCTCCCAGGTCATACCGCTGTAGTCGCAGAGGCGCCCGGCGGAGACGCGCGCCCACTCGGTGAAGGCGTCCTGCGGCCCTTGCCACCCCGGGTACAGCTCGTCGCGTACGCCCAGCGCCTCGGCAACGGCCAGGAAGATGTCGAAGTCGGCGCGGGCCTCGTGCGGTGGGTCGACCGCCTTCCTCACCCGGGACACCCGCCGCTCGGCGTTGGTGTAGGTGCCCTCCTTCTCGCCCCAGATGGCGGCGGGAAGCACCACGTCGGCCAACGCGGTCGTGGGCGTGGCGAAGCCGTCCTGCACGACCAGGAGGTCGAGCTTCGACAGCGCCCACTCGAGGCGGCCCCGATGGGGGAACGACACCGGCGGGTTGGTGGCGATGATCCAGAGCGCCTTGACCGTGCCGTCGGCAACCGCGTCGACGATGTCGGGGTAGGCCCTGCCCCGCTGCGTGGGGATGCGCTCGAGGGGGACGTTCCACAGGGCGGCCAGCTCCGCTCGCTCGTCGTCGTCCTCGTAGGACCGGTAGCCGGGGAGCGACGCGGTGAAACCCGCCTCGCGCGTGCCCATGGCGTTGCACTGCCCGGTGATCGACAGCGGCGCTGCCCCGGGCCTGCCGATGTTGCCGGTGACGAGGCACAGGGTGTTGAGCAGCGTCACCGTCTCGGTCCCCTGGACAGAGTGGTTCACCCCCATCGTCCAGGCGGCGAGCAGACGTTCGGCCCGACCCACCGAGAGGGCGGCGCGGTGCACCGCCTCGGCGTCGACGCCACACTCGGCGGCGACCCGAGCCAGGTCGTACGACTGGACGTGGGCGACCAGCTCCTCGAAGCCCTCGGTGTGGGCGGCGACGTAGTCGCGGTCCACGAGGTCCTCGTCGAGGAGGATCTTGATGATCCCGTTGAGGAGGGCGATGTCGGTGCGCGGCCGGATGGCCAGGTGCTGGTCGGCCAGCTCCGCCGTCTTTGTGACGCGGGGGTCCACCACGATGACGGTGGCAGCGTGATTGGCCAAGACGCGGGGCGCGAGCAGGGGATGGTTGTCGGCGATGTTGGCCCCCACCAACAGGACGCAGTCGGCGTCTTCGAGGTCCTGATAGCAGCCGGGCGGGCCGTCGCTGCCAAAGCTGCGCTTGTAGCCGGAGACGGCGCTGGCCATGCACAGGGTGGTGTTGCCGTCGTAGTGGCGGAGCCCCAGGCCGAGCCGGACCAGCTTGCCCAGGGCGTAGAACTCCTCGGTGACGAGCTGGCCGGTGCTGAGGACGGCCACCGCCTCGGGGCCGTGGTGGGCCAGCACCCGGCGGAACCGGGTGACCATGGTCCCGATGGCCTCGTCCCATCCTGCCGGGTGCTGGGCGCCGTCCGCACGCCGCAGCAGCGGCGTGGTCAGCCGGCCCTCGGCGTGGATGGTGTGATGCTCCGACAGGCCCTTGGGACAAAGACGGCCTTGGTTGACCGGATGGCCGGGATCGCCCATCACGCTGACGGCCCGGCCGTCGCGGACCCCGATCAGCATCCCGCAGCCGACCGAGCAGTAGCCGCAGGTCGTGCGCACCCACTCGTCGGGCCGCCGCGACGCGCTCATCACGCCGAAGCGCTCGTCCGTGTCGTACCCGGTGGGGTCGGAGTGGGTGCCGATGCCGAGCAGCCGCAGCGTCGACGAGCGCGGAGGCGTCACCGCCGGAAGAAGCTGCCGGCCGTGCCGTAGGGCACCACAGTGACGTAGAAGAGGTACCGGCCGATGAGCTCGCCGGCGCCCAGCGCGACGAGGCCGGTGCCGATGCGACCCGCCGCCGCCGGCCCGGCGAGGGGCACGGCGAAGGCCGCGCCGAGCAGCGCCAGTCCCACTCCGGCGAACACCAGGCGAGCAGTGAACAGGCCGGCGAAACGGTCGAGGAGGAGGGTCCTCGTCCCTTCGTGCTGGCGGTCCGTGCGGCGCCGCACCGTCGCCACCAGGTGGACGTGCACGCCGAGCTGGCACAGGACGCCGAGCGCCGAGGCGGCAAGGAGCGCCGCGATCCAGCCGCTGCCCAGCCCGGACCGGTCCAGGCAGAACAGCGTGAACACCGGGCCCAGGGACAGCGCGGTGGCGAAGAAGGCGACGAGCGTGCGCCGCGAGTTCCAGACGGGGCGGGCGGGGACGAGGTACAGCCGCCCGCTGGCGTAGACGCCGGCGACGCCGAGGACGACCGCCGTCACCCCCAACGCCGCGCCCAAGGTGGGGACTCCGCGCCCCGTCGTCGCCCGCCAGGCCGCGGCATATGCGAAGGCGGTGGCAGCGAAGGCGGAGAACAGCGCAACCTCGCGGCTCAGCCACGAGGTGCGAAGGTTGCGCAGCGCCTTCACCGCGTGAGTGGGGCGCCCGAGGTGCAGCAGCGAGGCGGCGAGGGCGATGGCACCGGCGAGGAACCCACCCGACGCACCGGCGGCCAGGTTGCCGCCACCTGCGCTCCCAGCCAGCTGGATGGCAACGGTGGCGGCCACGGTGCCCAGCGACAGCTGCGTCAGCAGCGTGAGGATCACCAGCGGCCAGTGCGGGTGCTCCGGATCGACGCGGTAGTCGCTGGCCGCGGCCGTGTCGGGAGGCAGGTCGCCGGGCAGCTGCACGCGCGTCGTAGAAAGCGTGATGTCGCCAGGCGGGAGGCCGGGGGCGTCGGCGGCGGCGTGATCCTCGCGCCAGGCGGCGACGTTCACCTTCTCCACGGTGATGGCGTGCGTCGGGCACGCCCCCACGCAGGCCGGAGCCTGCCCGGCCTCCAGCCGGGGAAGGCACATGTCGCACTTGGACACGATCTTCTGCCGCTCGTCGTAGACCGGCACCTCGTACGGGCAGTTCCAGATGCAGTACTGGCACCCGATGCACTCGTCTTCGTCGTGGCGCACGACGCCGTTGGCGAGCTTCGTGTAGGCGTTGGTCGGGCAGCCGGACAGGCAGGTCGGCTCGAGGCAGTGGTTGCACGCCATCGAGAGGTTGAAGCGGCGGGTCGTCGGGAAGGAGCCGCCCTCCAGCTCACCCACTCGGCGCCACGCCACGTCGATCGGCGTGTCGTTCTGCTCGGCGCATGCGACCTCGCACGAATGGCAGCCGATGCAGGCGTCCATTGCGAAGCCGAAGCGGTACTGCTCGCCGGCGTCGAGGGGCAGCAGCTCGGGCGTGCCTGTACGTGGGCGCTCGAGGGCGGGCAACGCCGTCACGGGCTGACCGTACCGGCGCAATGTTGCCGGCCATCGAGCGCGCTGTTTCGGCCGGGGAAAGGCTATCCAACGGCTGTCTTGCAGGGCCCTGCCTACGGTTCGGCGTCGCCGAGGAGCTCGCCGGCGAGCGCCCGCGCCTCTTCGAGGGCGGCCGCCACCGGTGTCCCGTCGGCGGCGCGGGCGACCACGAACTGCCCGGCGAGGAACGTGGCCAAGGGGGCGTGGCGCCGCTCACTGCCGTGGGCCACGTCCCGGGCCAGGTCGAGCACCGCCTCGACCTCGCCCTCGTCGAGCTCCACCGGTCGGCCCGCGGTGTCCTGCAGCGCCTGGCGGTAGCGCTCGAGGAAGCGGGCTTCGTCAGCCGCCACGCGCCGCCGTCAGGAGCCTCCGAGCCCGCCGGAGGTCGGCGGGGCGGTTCACGCTCAGGGTGGCCTCACCGCCGAGATCGACGACGCCCGTGGCGGCCGGCAGGAGCCTCGCCGCCCGGTCGCCCTCCCCCAGGGCGCGGCCGGCGGCGGCTTCGAGCACAGGCGCCCGGTAGGCGGCGAACAGCGGGTTGGGCGCGCCCCGCTCGTCCAACGCCGCCGCCGCGTGCGTCTCCGCCGCCGATTCGAGGAAGGCGACCAGGCGGGCCAGGGCCGCCGTCGTCACCAGCGGAAGGTCGCCGGCCAGGACCAGGGCGACGTCGATCTCGCCGGCGAGGATGCCGGCGCCAGCGAGCACCGCGGGCACGGGTCCGCCGCCGCGGTCGCGCTCGAGCGTGAACTCCACGCCGGGGACCGACGTGGGGCGTCGGGGCCCGACCACGACGAGCCGGTGGCACAGGGGCCGGGCCGCCGACAGCACCCGATCGAGGAGCGTGGACTCTCCCACCGCGATCGCCAGCTTGTCGACGCCGCCCATCCGACGAGCCGCCCCGCCGGCGAGGACGACGGCGCCCACGGTCACCGACACGACGGGGAAACTAGAGAGCCCAGATTGCCCAAGGGTGTGGCCCTTGTTTCGGGGCGAAGAACGGTTGCTTTCGGTGACCTGGCGGGGCGCTATCGCCGGGAGGCGCAGTTGATGCAGAGGCGGGCGGCGGGCGCGGCCTCCAGGCGGGCGGGGGCGATGTCCTGCCCGCAGCTCTCGCACTTGCCGTAGGTCCCGGCGTCGAACTTGGCCAGCGCGTCCTCCACCTCCGACAGCGACTCCTGCAGCGAGGTGGCCAACGCCTCCACCTCGGCGCGCTCGGCCGTCACCTGGCTCGAGTCGGCGAAGTTCTGGTCGAAAGAGAGGGAGCCTGAACCGCCGTAGCCAAGGTCGGCCAACCGCCGACTGAGCTGGGCCTTCTCCGCTTCGAGCTCGCGCCGGAGGTCTCCCAGAGCTGCTTCGCTCTGCACGGATCCAGCCTACCCGCTGCCCCCGGCTCGCGGATGAGCGGCTTCGTACACCCGCCACAGCTCCTCTGCGGAGACCCGACTGCCCCCCTCGGCGGTGCCGGCAGAGTGGCCCAGCAGCTTGTGCACGACGCCGAGGTCCGCCCCCCGGGCGAGCATGTGGGCGGCGCACGAATGGCGGAGCACCTCGGGGGTGAGGCGGTCGCCCAGGCCCACCCTCTGACCGTGGCGATGGACGACCCGCCACGCCCCCTGGCGGCTCAGGCGCCCGCCCCGGGCGTTCAGGAACACCGCCTCGGCGTCGGCGCGGTCGGCCCACCGGGCCGGCACCAGGGCACCTCGGGCCGAGGGCGCCAGCCAGGCGGCCAAGGCCCGCTGAGCCGGGCGGGCCACCGGCACCACACGCTCCTCGTGGCCCGGGCCGGCGACCCGCAGGCGCCCGCGGCGGACGTCGACGTCGTGGAGCGACAGGCCCACCAGCTCCGACACGCGGAGGCCAGAGGCGTAGAGGACCTCGAGGATGGCGCGGTCGCGCCGGGCCACCGCGTCGTCCCCCGCCACCGCGCCGAGCAGGTTGGCCACGTCCGGCTCGGGCAGGGCTCTGGGTGCGCCGGGCGGGACCGGCGGCGGGCCGACGTCGCCAGCGGGGTTGCCCACGGCCCGGCCCTGCTCGTGCATGAACCGGTGCACCGCCCGCACCGAGACCAGGGCCCGAGCCACCGAGGCAGGAGCCTTCCCCGACGCTCGCAGGAAGCGGAGGTACTCCTCCACGACCGCCCCGGTCACGTCGGCGACGGCGAGGCCCCGCTGACCGAGGAAGTCGACGTAGGCGGCGAGGTCCCGGCGGTAGGCGGCCAGGGTGTTGGCCGACCGGCCCTTCTCGGTGGCCAGCCAGGAGAGCAGCCCCTCCACCGGCTCGGGCAGGGGCGCAGCCGTCACCCGCTCCCGAGGGCAACGAGCGGGTCCACCGCCTCCTGGCCCAGGGCGTCGGCGACCACCGGGTTGGCCACGTGACCGCCGACGGTGTTGACGCCCGCCACGAGCGCCGGGTCGCGGGCCACCGCCCCGGCCACTCCCAGGCTGGCCAGCTCCACCAGGTAGGGCAGGGTGGCGCTGGTGAGGGCGTAGGTCGAGGTGTTGGGGACCGCCCCGGGGACGTTGCCCACCCCGTAGTGGATGACGCCATGGGCCTCGTAGACGGGGTGGGCGTGGGTCGTCTCGTGGATGGTCTCGATGCAGCCGCCCTGGTCGACGGCGACGTCGACCACCACCGCCGCCGGCTTCATCGACCGCACCATGTCCTCGGTGACGACCATCGGCGCCCGGCCGCCGGGCACCAGCACCGCCCCGATGACCAGGTCGGCCTCGGCGACGACCCGCTCGATCACGCCGCGGTTCGAGGCGAGGGTCATGATGCGGCCTCGGTGGATCTGGTCGACCCACCGCAGCCGGTCGAGGTTCTTGTCCAGGAGCAGGACCTCGGCTTCCATCCCCTGGGCGATCCACGCCGCGTTCCAGCCCACGTTGCCGGCGCCGAGGACCACGACCCGGGCCGGCCGCACGCCCGGCGCGCCGCCGAGGAGCACGCCCCGCCCACCGGAGTCCCGCTCGAGGTAGTGGGCGCCGATCTGGGGTGCCATACGGCCCGCCACCTCGCTCATGGGGGCGAGGAGGGGTAGGGCGCCGCTCGCCGTCTGCACCGTCTCGTAGGCCAGCGCGGTGGCGCCCGCGTCGAGCAGGGCCTTCGCCACCGCCGGGTAGGCGGCCAGGTGGAGGTAGGTGAACAGCGCCAGGTCGGGGCGCAGGTAGGCGTACTCCCCGGGCTGGGGCTCCTTCACCTTCACCACGAGCGCCGCTCCCCAGGCGTCGGAGGCACCGACGAGGTGGGCGCCCGCCGCCTGGTACTCGTCGTCGGAGATCGACGAGTCGTCCCCAGCCCCTTCCTCGACGAGCACTTGATGGCCATGGGCCACCAGCTCCCGTACGCCGTCGGGGGTCAGGGCGACGCGGTGCTCACCCTCCTTGGTCTCCCGGGGGACGCCGACGTCCACGCCCTCACGCTACCGGCGAGGTGCGCCCGTTAGAGTGCCCGGATTGCTCGGTTGCGACCCGTGGCGGGCGGGACACCTTCCCGGAGCCAAGGAGACCAGCCAGTGAGGACGAACGTGGCGGAACCTGGGCGGGTACTTGGCTCGCGCTGGTGGCGCTGGCGGTCGGTGCCGCGGTTTTGCTGGCCGTGGACCCGGCCCGGGGCGCCTACCCAGGTGCCAACGGGCGCATCGCCTTCGAGTCGAACCGCGACGGCAACCTCGAGATCTACTCGATGAACCCGGACGGCTCCGATCAGGTGAACCTCACACGCGACACCGCCGAGGACACCGACCCGGTGTGGTCGCCGAATGGCACGAGGATCGCCTTCGTCAAGGCGTCGGAGGGGCACCGCAACGTCTACGTGATGAACGCCGACGGGAGCGGCAAGACCAACCTCACCGACACCCCGGCGCCGGTGGGTCTCGAGATCGAGCCGGCGTGGTCACCGGACGGCACCCGGATCGCCTACGTCCGCGGCTTCAACATCTGGGTGATGAACGCCGACGGCAGCGGCCAGAGGCAGCTCACGTTCACGACCGGGGCCCAGGAGGCCGAGAGAGCACCGGACTGGTCGCCGGACGGGTCTCGGATCGTCTACCAGAAGGCCGGCGCGGTCTGGGTCATGAACGCCGACGGCACCGGGCAACGGCAGATCGTCGCCAACTCGGTGCTGCCCGC
>DATACM010000332.1:0-6924 GCA_036259055.1 Acidimicrobiales bacterium
CCGGTCCGCCGACAGCGCCAGCAGCTCCACGAGGTCGCGCGGCGCCCACCGCAGCAGCGCGGCGCACTGGAAGAGGGCGCCGGCTCGGGTGCGGCGCTGGCTGACCCCGACCACCTTGGCGTCGCCCACCAGCACCTCGCCCGGACCCAGGCCGGCGAAGCACACGAGCGAAGACCACGGCGTGGACACCAGCGGCCCGTCGTGCCAGGTGGCGGCCTGCCCGACGTCGCCCAGGGCCTCGGCCCACGCCCGGCCGAGCCAGTGCGTCGCCCGCCCCACGTCGGGCGACCAGAGACGGTCGGCGGCCGGGACGAAGACGTCCACCCAGACGACCTCCCCGGGCCGGACCAGAACCGCTCCCCCGCCGCTGCGCCGCCGCATCACCGCGACGCCGGCACGGGCCGCCGCCGCACTGTCCGCCACCTCCATGGCCTGGGTGCTGCCCAGCACCAGGGCCGGTCCGGTCGCCTCGACGACCCGAACCGCGGGCACCGGCTCGGCTGGCCACGCCCCGCCATGCGCCTCCTCGGCCGCCCCTCGCCACCGGACGACGTCCCAGCGCCCGACCCGGTCGGACGGCGAGGAGCTCAGGCGGAGAGGGCCGCCCCGGTCCGGAGGTACGGCTCCCAGTGGGGATGGACCGTGCCCACGGCCACGATGATCCAGGTGAGCTCCTGGGGCGCGATCGGTCGCCGCCGCAGCGTCAGGCCGACCTCGTGGACGAGGCGGTCCTCCTTGCGGGTGTTGCACGGCCGGCAGGCGGCGACCACGTTCTCCCAGCTGTGCAGCCCGCCCCGGCTCCGGGGGATGACGTGGTCGATGCTCTCGGCCGCCGACCCGCAGTACTGGCAGCGGTGGTCGTCGCGGGCGAACACCGCCCGCCGGTTGAGAGCGGCCCGGGCCCGGAACGGCACCTTGACGAAGTAGGTGAGCCGGATGACCGAAGGCTCGGGGAGGGCGGAGCGCTCGGAGTGGTAGTGGCGGTCAGTGGCGTGGACGACCTCGGCCTTCTCCTTGAGAACAAGGATGAGCGCCCGCCGGACGGGCACCACGCAGAGGGGCTCGTAGGTCGCGTTCAGCACCAATGCCTTGGACATCAGGAGCCCGATCGACGTCCTGACGTCGGTTGCAGGAGTGCTGGTGGCTCGACCATCAGGCGCCGAGGCTAGCGCACGGCCGGCGCTCGCCTCCGCGACCTATCCCGCTCCGCGGCGGCGCCGCTCCTCGGCCCGGCACCACCTCAGCCACGTCACCACATCGGCGGGGTCCACCGGCCGGCCCGGGTCGCCGTAGGCGGTGCGCACCCGGAACTCGAGGTACGCCCGGTCGGGTGTGGGCAGCGGCGGCCACCGCCGCCACCACCCGGGCGGCGCCAACCGGGCCGCCTGAGCCACCGCGGTGGGCCACAGCCGGGGCCGGGCGGCCACCGCCCGGGCCACCGGCCAGAGCCACCCCGACCGACCGCTCACAGACGGCCGAGAGCGCGCCAGCCCACTGCGGCCGCGCCCACCACCGGGCCGTCGGCCCCGAGCCCGAGCGGCACGATCCGCGCCCCCGCCGAGAAGTCGAGCCGGGCCCGGCGCGAGAGCTCCTCCTGGGCGGCGGAGAAGAACGGGTCGCCGAACCCGAGGGCCACGCCCCCGCCGACCACGGCCAGCGGCAGGTCGAGCAGGTTGGCGACCGAGGCCACCGCCCGCCCTACCAGGGTTCCCGTGCGGGTGACGGTGTCCGGGGATGCCTCCTCGGCCGGGCGGCCGGTGAGAGCGGCGATGGCCGGGCCCGACGCCTCCGCCTCGAGGCACCCCCGCGCCCCGCAGGAACACTCCCGCCCCTCGGGCTCGACGTTGACGTGGCCGATGTGGCCGGCGTTGCCCCCGGCGCCGTCCAGCAGGCGGCCGTCGAGCACGATGCCCCCTCCCACCCCCGTCGACACGACCATGGCGATGTAGTTGTCGTGGTCGTGCGCCGCGCCCCGCCAGCCCTCTCCGAGCGCCAAGGCCTTGGCGTCGTTGTCGATGTGGACCGCCAAGCCGGTGGCCTCGGCCAGCCGCCGCCGCAAGGGGAAGTCCCGCCACGAGGGGATGTTCAAGGGCGACACCTCCTCGCCGCCGGCGGTCATGGGCCCGCCGCAGCCCACGCCGCACACGATGGTCTCACCGTCGCCTCCCACCGCGTCGACGAGGGCGAGCAGCGCGCCGAAGACCGCGTCGGGGTCGTCACCCTTCGGCGTGGGCGCCCGGGCGGTGGCCACCACCTCGCCGTCCGCCGTCACCAGGGCGGCGGCCAGCTTGGTGCCCCCCACGTCGATCGCCAGCGCCACCTCGATGCCCCGACCGTAGACGGCGGCGTCCCGCGGCGACCGGCCCCGACGTACCCCCGCTGTACGCTGGCCCATCGCCGCACCACGAGGAGGCTCTCCCCGAGCAGTGTCGATGTCACGGGCCGTCCCCCGCTCCGTGCACTCCTTCTCCCAGGGTTTCGAGGCCATCGCCGCCAACGTGGCCACCGTCATCCAAGGCAAGGACGAGGCCATCCGCCTGGCCCTGCTGTGCCTGGTCTCCGAGGGCCACCTCCTCATCGAAGACGTCCCCGGCGTGGGCAAGACGAGCCTGGCCAAGGCGCTCGCCGCCAGCATCGACTGCAGTTGGGGAAGGGTGCAGTTCACCCCCGACCTCCTGCCTTCCGACGTCACCGGCGTCACGGTGTTCAACCGCAGCTCGTCGTCGTTCGAGTTCCGCCCGGGCGGGATCTTCGCCAACCTGGTGCTGGGCGACGAGATCAACCGGGCGTCGCCCAAGACGCAGTCCGCCCTTCTCGAGGCCATGGAGGAGCGTCAGGTCACCGTCGACGGCACGACCTACCAGCTGCCCACCCCTTTCATGGTGATCGCCACCCAGAACCCCATCGAGCACGAAGGGACCTTCCCCCTCCCGGAGAGCCAGCTCGACCGCTTCCTCATGCGCATCCGCATCGGGTACCCGGCCCGGGGCTCGGAGATCGCCATCCTCGACACTCACGGCGCCGCCGACACCGCCCTCGACCGGATCGGGCCGGTCGCCACCGCCGCCGACGTCCGGCTGATGACCGCCGAGGCCCACGCGGTGCACGTGGCCCCGAGCCTCAAGGGCTACATCGTCGACCTGGCCGACGCCACCCGACGGCGCCCCGAGCTGGCCCTGGGGATGTCCCCCCGCGCCGCCCTCGGTCTCCTGCGCGCCGCCCGGGCCAGAGCCGCCGCCGCCGGGCGGGACTACGTCGTGCCCGACGACGTCAAGGCGCTGGTCCTTCCCGTCATCGAGCACCGTCTGGCCCTCACGCCGGAGGCCCAGCTCCGGGGGACGTCGCGCCAGGAGGTGCTGGGCGAGGTGCTGGCCACCGTGCCCGTGCCCAGCCGGGCCACCACGGGCTAGCCCGGTGCCCACCCGCCGGGGTTGGGCGGTCGCCCTCACCGCTCTCGCTCTCGCCGCCGCCGGGCGGGTGCTCGGCGTCTTCGAGCTGTTCGTGCTGGCTGCCGGGGCGGTCGGGCTCCTCGGCGCCGGCGCCGCCAGCGTCCTCCGTCGGGTCGACCTGGACGCGAACCGTCAGCTGCGCCCGGCACGAGTGCACGCCGGAGGGAACACGAGGGTGGAGCTCGTGGTCGTGAACCGCAGCGGCCGGCGCTCGCCTGTGCTCAGCGTCCGCGACACGGTCGTGCCGTCGATGCCACCACGGCGAGGGCGCTCGTCGTCGGGTGCCGGGAGGCGCCAGGCCCGCTTCCTGCTCGCGCCACTGGCGCCGGGCGAGGAGAACCGGGCGACCTACCGCCTCCCCGCCGAGACGCGGGGCACATACTCGGTCGGTCCCTTGGAGGCGGTGGTCAGCGATTCGCTGGGTCTCTGGTCTCGCGCCTTCGTCGTGGCGCCGACGGTCGAGCTGACCGTGTACCCCGCGGTGGAACCGGTGGCCCCTCTGCCCCACAGCAGGGGCGACGACCCCACCGCCGGGGCGCCCCGTCCGGCGGCGGTCGGTCCCAGCGGCGAGGACTTCTACGGGCTGCGGCCCTACCAGCTCGGCGACGACCTGCGCCGGGTGCATTGGCCGTCGACCGCCCGTACCGGCGAGCTGGTCGTCCGCCAGCTGGAGCGGCCGTGGCAAGGACGGGCCACCGTGCTGCTCGACGCCCGGGCGACGGCCCACAGCGACGTCACCTTCGAGGTGGCGGTGTCCGCCACCGCCAGCATCCTCCTGGCCTCGTTCCAGAGCGGGGCCCTCGTGCGGCTGGCCACCAGCGACGGCACCGACTCCGGGCTCGCCGCCGGGCACGGCCACTTCGAGGCGATCCTGGAGCACTTGGCCGTCCTGGAGCCGAGCTCCTCCGACGGGCTCCCCCCGGTCGTGGCCGGCCTGCGGCGTGCCGGGAACGGCGGGGGCCTGGCCGTGATCACCACCACCGCCGCCCCCGCCACCGACCTCGAGCTCCTCGCCGGCCTGCACGCCCGCTTCGACTCGCTCACCATCGTGCTGGTGGAGCGGCGGGGGCACAGCGGCCCATCGGCGGCCGGAGCCCGCCGGGGGGGCGCCACCCTGCTCCGGGTGCCGGGCGACCGCGGCTTCGCCGCCGCGTGGAACCACTCGATGGGTGGTGGCGTGGCGGCACCCGTCACCACCGGCGGCTGGCGATGACGGCGACCATCGAACGGCCGGGCGTACGCCGCCCCGGTGGTCCGCCTCCCTCCCGTCCGCCGGAGGAGCGGAGGACCACATGGAGCCCGACCACCTCCCCCGCCGCCGAGCTGGGCGTCGTGGCGCTCACCGTCGCCGCGGTCGTGGGCTTGGGCCGGCTCTTCGTGGACGCCTCGTTCCTGGCCGAGGTCCTCGCCCTCGTCCTCGCCGGCCACGCCGTGGCGTGGGGTGCCCGCCGCCTCGACCTGGGCCCGGTGGCGGCGGTGGCCGTCTCGGCCCTCGGGCTGCTCGTCGCCATCGGGTGGGTGATCGAGCCCGCCACCACGACCTTCGGCCTGCCGCTCGGGCGCACCTGGGCCGCCATCGGGGCCGACCTCCGGGGAGCCTGGGAGGCCTTCGGCGAGGTGCGGGCGCCGGCGCCGGTGACACGAGGCTTCGTGCTGGCCGCCGCCATCGGGGGCTGGGTCGCCGCCTTCGCCGCCGACACCTTCGCGTTCCGGGCCCGCGCCCGTGTCGAGGCGGTGGTGCCGTCCTTCGTGATCTTCCTGTTCGGCGCTCTCATCGGCGCCGACCGCCACCGCCTCGCCTCGACCGCCCTCTACCTCACCGCCGTCCTGCTCTTCCTCGTGCTGACCGACGCGTCCCGCCGGACGGGCTGGTCGTGGTTCGCGGGCCGCTCGGCCGACGGCGAACGGGCGCTGGTCCGGGGCGGGCTGGCCATGGCGCTCGTCGCCGCCTGCGCCGCGGTCGTGATCGGCCCCCGCCTCCCCGGGGCGCGGAGCGACGGGCTGGTCAACTGGCTCGACGGCCCCAACCGGCGCTCGTCGTCGCCCCGGGTCACCCCGAGCCCCCTCGTCGACATCAAGTCCCGACTGGTGGACCAGAGCAACACCGAGGTCTTCTCCGTGCGGAGCTCGGCGCCCACCTACTGGCGCCTCACGTCGCTCGAGCGCTTCGACGGCTCCATCTGGTCGTCCAGCGGCAGCTTCCGGCCCGCTCGGGGGACCCTTCCCAGCGGGGTCCCGACCCGGGCCCCGGCGCAGACCGTCGTCCAGCACTTCGAGATCAAGGCGCTGGCGGCGATCTGGCTGCCGGCCGCTTACCGGCCTCAGGCGTTCGACGGGCCGAGGGGCGTGCGCTTCGATCGGGACTCGGCGAGCCTGCTCACCGATGCGGAGACGTCGGACGGGCTCCGGTACTCGGTCACGTCGGCGCTCCCCCGCCTCGACGCCGACGAGCTCTCGGTGGCGTCGACGGCGGTGCCGGAGGCGCTGGAGGTCCGCTACCTCGACCTGCCCGCCGACTTCCCCGAGTCGGTGAGCCGCCAGGCCCGCCAGGTGACGGCCGCCGACGCGGCCAACTGCGAGCGCCTGGGGTGCTCGCCGGCGGAGCGGACCAGCGGGCGCCTCTCCCCCTTCCACGCCGCCCGTGCCCTGCAGGACTGGTTCCGCACCCACTTCGCCTACTCCCTCAACGTCCGCCCCGGCCACGGCGAGGACGCCATCGTCCGGTTCCTTCGGGAGCGGCGGGGCTACTGTGAGCAGTTCGCCGGCACCTACGCGGCAATGGCCCGGGCGATCGGGTTGCCCAGCCGGGTGGCGGTGGGCTTCACCCCCGGGGGCCCGAACGGCGATGCCTTCCGGGTGACGGCTCGGGAGGCCCACGCCTGGCCCGAGGTGTACCTGGCCGGGTTCGGCTGGGTCGCCTTCGAGCCGACGCCCAGCCGGGCCATCCCCGGTGGCGAGGACTACACCGGCGTCGACGGACCCACCGCGGCAGCCGTTGCGGCCGCCGCCGGCGAGTCCCCCGCCCCGACCGCCGCCCCGCCGACGACCGTCTCCCCCGCCCCGGCGCCCACGACCCCCGAGCAGCAGGAGCAGTCGGCGGACGCAGCCCAAGGGGCGGACGAGCGCTCGGCCTCGCCGCTCCCTGATCCCTGGGCCGTCGCCGCCGTGTCGGCGGCCCTCGCCTACCTCGCCGGCGTCCCCCTCGCCCGCCTGGCCCTGCGATGGCGGCGGCGGGCGGCGGCGACCACCCCGACCGACCGGGTGCTGGCGGCGTGGCAGGACGCGGAGGACGACCTGGCGGTGGCCGGCCTCGGGAGGCGGCCGGCCGAGACGGGCTCGGAGTACGCCCGCCGGCTGGCGAACCTCGGCGGCCCGGCGTCGAGCCGAAACGTCGCGGCAGGGATGGCCGAGCTGGCCGGGCACCGTTCGGCGGCCGCCTTCTCGCCCGCCGGCGTGGACGAGCGCACCGCCGGCC
>DATACM010000333.1:0-4219 GCA_036259055.1 Acidimicrobiales bacterium
GAGCCACGTGGCCCGGGTGGACACGGCCACCGGCGGGGCCACGCCGGTGAGGCCGCCCACCGCCGGCCAGGGCGCCCGCCGGGTGTGGTCGGACTCGGCGGGACGGATCTGGGTCGCCGAGTGGAACGCCGGGCAGGTCGCCGTCCACGATCCGGCCACCGGCGCCTGGCGGGAGTGGAGGCTCCCCGGCGATCGGCCGCAGGCCTACGCGGTGTACGTCGACGATCGCGACAAGGTGTGGCTGACCGACTTCGGCGCCAACGCCATCGTGCGCTTCGACCCCGCCGACGAGTCGTTCCGGTCGTTCCCCCTGCCCGAGCCGAACGCCAGCGTCCGCCAGCTCCTCGGACGCCCTGGCGAGGTGTGGGGCGCCGAGTCGTCGGCCGACCGCCTGGTCGTCGTGGGGACGCCGTGACCGCCAGCGGCGCGCGAGGCCGTCAGCCTGGCCTGACCCCCGCGGCGTCGCGGATCTCGGCCGCCACCTCGGCCGCCATCGCCTCCATTCCCCGGGCGTTGGGGTGCACGGGGGCGGCGGGTGACAGTGGCACAAGGGGCTCGACCCATCGTTGAAGGGGCGGCGCACAGGCGTCCCGGCCGATGCTCGGCGTGTAGGTGTCGACGTACACGGCACCGGCGGCCGCCGCCTCGGCGGCGAGCATGCCGTTGAGCTCCTTGTGCTTGGCCCGCAGGTACGGCACGTCGTCGAAGGCCAAGGGGAGGGAGGGCCAGCAGCCGTACCCGCCGTCCGGCACGATCGAGGGGTAGCCGACGACGAAGACGGTGGCCGAGGGCGAGCGACGCCGGATCTCGACGAGGACGGCCGCCACCTTCGGGGCGGTACGGTCGATCCGGCGGCTCAACTCGTCGGTGCCGTTGGCCAGGTAACGGTCCCGGCAGGGCGTCTCCCACGGGAAGATGGTCATGCAGGTGGCGAGGATCTCGCCGAACCCGATGTCGTTGCCACCGATGCCCAGCGTCACCACGCGCGTCTGCGGGCCCAAGGCGTCGAGCTGAGGCATGTGCGGGCCCGGGTGCACGTCCTGCGGCGAGGTCATGTGCAGCGTCCCGGCGCCGCTGCAGGTGACGTCCCGCAGCGTCAGCGCCAACGCCCGGGCCGCCAGATGCGGGTAGTTGTGGTCGGACCGCTGGCACCCCCCCGACTCGGGGATCTGGTGGGGGATCCCCGGGCCGGCCGAGAAGGAGTCGCCGAGGGCGACGTACATCCCGGGGCCGACGGCCGCCTGCACGCCGGCCACCGCCGCCTGCCGAGCGATGTCGTCGTCGGCGGGAGCCGACCCGGCGAGAACGGTGGCCGCCAGCCCGGCCACGACGGCGATTCCGAGCCCCCGGGCCCACGAGCCGCCCTTCCGCCGTCGTGCCATCCCGTCTCCCGTCGTCTCTCCTGCCGGCAAGCCTGCCCAAGTCGTCCCGAAGCTCACCCGGGTGGGCGCGCCGGGGCCCGCGCCCTAGGGTTCGGGGCAATGGACCCCACCGGAGGGCGCGTCTCGGTCGTCCACCTGCCGGGCTACTGGTACGTGGCCTGCCTCTCCCGCGAGCTGGGCGGCTCGCCGTTGGCGCGGACCGTCCTGGGCACGCCCATGGCGCTCTTCCGCCGGGAGGACGGCGAGCCGGTCGCCCTGGTCGACCGCTGCCCTCACCGCAACGTGCCCCTCTCGATGGGCCGCATCCGCCAGGGCCTCCTCGAGTGTCGGTACCACGGTTGGCGATTCGACGGAGACGGTCGCTGCCGGGCCGTCCCCGGGCTCCACGGCGACCCCGACCGGACCGCCAGCCGGGCCGACGCCCGTCCGGCCGTCGAGCAGGACGGGTTCGTCTGGGTGTTCCCCGGCGCGACCGAGGGGGCGGAGACGGGCGGCGTCCGGCCACCCCGCTTCCCCGGCGTGGACGAGCCCGGGTACGTCACCGTGCGGCGCAGCCTGCGGGTCGCCGCCACGCTGCACGCCGCCCTCGAGAACACCCTCGACGTGCCGCACACCGCCTTCCTGCACGGTGGCCTCTTCCGCGGCGGGCGAGAGCCGGTGGACATCGAGGTCGTCGTCCGAGAGGGCGAGGACTGGGTGGAGGCCGAGTACCTCGGTGAGCCCCGTCCCTCGGGCGTCGCCGGGCGCCTCCTGGCCCCCGAGGGCGGAGTGGTCGCCCACGTCGACCGCTTCCTGATGCCCTCCATCGCCCAGGTGGAGTACCGCCTGGGCCGCCACCACCTGGTCGTCACCTCCGCCTTCACGCCCGTCTCCGACTTCGACACCCGGCTCCACGCGGCGGTGACGTTCCGCCTCGGCGTTCCCGCCGCCCTGGCCCAGGCGGTGGTGACACCGATCGCCAACCGCATCTTCGCCCAGGACGAGATGATCCTGCGTCGCCAGGCCGAGAACATCCGCCGCTTCGGCGGAGAGCAGTTCGTGTCGACCGAGCTCGACGTGCTGGGCACCCGCATCTGGCGGATGCTGCGCCGGGCCGAGCGCGGAGAGACGGGGGTCGTCGAGAAGGCCGAGCAGCGGGTCAGGATGCGGGTGTAGGAGCGGGCCGGCCCGGCCGCACCGCGGCGACCACCCGCAGGTAGTTGCCGCCCAGGACCTTGGCGATGCGCTCGGGCCCGAAGCCCCGGTCGAGCATGCGCTGCACCAGCACGGGCAGCCGGTCGACCGTGCGCAGGTCGGTGGGCGGGACGATCAGCCCGTCGTAGTCGCTGCCGATGGCGGCGGTGTCCTCACCGGCGACGCGCACGACATGGGCGAGGTGGTCGACGACGGCGTCGGCCCGCCCCGACCAGAAGCGGTCGCCGAGGAACTTGGCGTGGAACATCACGCCGACCACGCCGCCCAGCTCGGCGACGGCGCGGAGCTGGGCGTCGTCGACGTTGCGCCACATGTCGTGCACCCCGCGGACGCCGGTGTGGGACACGATCGCCGGCTGAGCCCGGTCGTGGACGTCGAGGGCGCCCCAGAAGCCCTCGGGACTGACGTGGGCCAGGTCGACCAGCACCCGACGGGCGTTCATCGCCTCCACCAGTTGGGCGCCGAGGCGCGTCAGCCCCCTCTGGCGCCCCCTCACCGGCAGCGAGGGGGCGCTGGAGGACCCCAAGGGGGAGGCCGTCAGGTGCATGAGCGTGATCCGCGACACCACATCGTCGGGGATCCGCTCGAGGTCGGCCGGCGAGCCGAGGGCGTTGCCGCCCTGCACGGCGAGGAAGCAGGCGAGCTTGCCCTCCGCCCGGGCCCGCCGGTAGGCGGCGTGGTCGGCGACCACCCCGCTGGTGGGCCAGGCGTCGACGGTCGCTCGCAGCCGGGCGAGGTTGGCGAGGAGGGTGGCGGTGCGTCGCTCCCGGCGGCGAAAGGGGTTGGTGGCCACGCTCAGCACCGCCCCCCCGAGGCCGGCCTCCACCATGCGGGGCAGGTCGGCCTGCGAGTAGAAGCAGCCGCCCAGGAGCCCGCCACCGTGGCGACGCCCGACGTCGTAGCCGAGAACCCGCGACCACACGAACGACTCGACGTGGGCGTCGACGACCTCGGAGGCGTCCCAGACCTCGACGGCCTCCCGGGAGATCCCGAGCGCCGTGGCCCGCTCGGCCGGTCCGATCACCCCTTCAGGCTGGCATCCTTCGGCGATGGGACTGCCACCGCTCTACAAGGAGGGACTGCTGCAGCACGCCCGCCGCGGGCTCCTCCAGCTCCAGGAGTACAAGCTGGGGATGGTCGAGGCGTTGCTGAAGGACGTCCTGCGCCGGCTCGACTCCGACGTCCCCCCGGAGGGCGTCCGGGACGACATCCGCACCGCCCTCGACGTGATCCTGTGGGAGATGCCCCCGCCCTGGCGCGAGACGTAGGCCAGCTCAGGCCCGTTGCACCACCTTCCCGGTGGCGTCCTTGCCCAAAACGACCCAGCTCCCCGTCCCCTGCGCCATGGCCCCGAAGAAGCGGTGCCGCAGCCCCGGAGCGCCACCGAGTGGCGGGTTCACGACGTCTCCTCCCTCGAAGATGATGGTGACGGACTCGACGGGCGGGAGCACCGCGCCCAGCACGTACCGCAGTGGCCCGCGGTCGGTCTCGCCACTGCCGCCGCCGTGGGCCAGCGAGGCGTTCTCCCGCCCCACCGTGCCGCAGCCCCAGTTGACGGCGGGATGGTCGAACATGAGGGCGTACTCACGGTTCTCCCAGCCGTCGTAGGCGATCAGCCGCCAGCCCCCGAAGTCGCTCCCCCG
>DATACM010000334.1:0-3436 GCA_036259055.1 Acidimicrobiales bacterium
GCGACGTGGGTGCTGACGCCCACCGTCACCACCGACCCCGAGGCGTACGCGCGGGTGCGGGCGGTGGTCAGCTCCCTCGGTGCCAACGTGGTGGCCCTCCCTCCCGACCGCCACGACGCCCTGGTGGCACTGGTCTCCCACGTGCCCCATCTGGCTGCCGCCACCCTCATGCGGGTCGCCTCGCAGGAGGCCGACGAGCACGCCGCCGTGCTCCGGCTGGCGGCCGGCGGCTTCCGGGACATGACCCGGGTGGCCGCCGGCCAGCCGGGCATCTGGCTGGACGTGTGCGCCGAGAACCGCGACGCCATCGTCGAGGGGCTCGACCGCCTCCTCGACTCTCTCAGTGCCATGAGGGCGTGGGTCGCGGGCGGCGACCTCGACGCCCTGCACGGCGCCCTGGACGAGGCTCGCCACGCCCGCATCAAGCTCCCCACCGTCGTCGACCGGGTGGAGCAGGAGCTGGTCGAGGTGTGCGTCCCCGTGCCCGACCGCCCGGGCGTGCTGGCCGACGTCACCACCCTCCTCGCCGAGCTCAACGTGAACATCGAGAACCTGGAGACGGTCGACTCTCCTGAGGGCGACACCGGGGAGCTGGTCCTCGTCGTGGCCGCCTCGGCCGAGGAGCGCGTGTCCGAGGCGCTCCGAGGCCGGGGCTACCGGCCGTCCAGCCGCCTGCTGCCGTAAACCGTGATGAGCCCGTGACCGAGCTGCGCGTCTCCGGGGGGCGCCCGCTGCGGGGGCGGGTCAGGGTGCCGGGCGACAAGTCGATCTCCCATCGGGCCGTCCTCCTGGCCGCCCGGGCCGAGGGCACCTCGGTGGTCCGCGGGCTGTCGACGGGCGACGACGTGGCCCACACGCTGGGGGCCGTCGAGGCCCTGGGCGCGGAGGTCGACGGGCGGGCGGGCGACCCGGAGACTCACATCGGCGGTGGCGCCGCCCGGCTCCACGAGGCGGAGACGGTGCTGGACGTGGGCAACTCGGGGACCGGTATCCGCCTGCTCGCCGGCTTCTGTGCCCCCTTCGACTGGCTGACGGTGCTCACCGGCGACCGGTCGGTGGCTCAGCGTCCCATGGACCGGGTCGCCGAGCCGCTGCGGGCCATGGGGGCGGCGGTCGACGGGCGGGACGGCGGGCGGTACCCCCCGCTGGTGGTCCGGGGCGGAGGGCTGCACGGCATCGACTACACGCCGCCGGTGGCCAGCGCCCAGGTCAAGTCGGCAGTGCTCCTCGCCGGGCTGGGGGCCGAAGGGGACACCGTGGTTCGGGAGCCGGTCGCCACCCGTGCCCACACGGAGGAGCTGCTGGCGGCGTGCGGCGCCGACCTCGAGGTGACCGCCGACTCCGCCGGCGGGTGCACGATCCGGCTCCGCCCTTCGCAGCTCGAGCCCTTCTCCCTCGACGTCCCCGGCGACCCCTCGCAGGCCGCCTTCTGGGTGGTCGCCGCCTGCATCACCCCGGGAAGCGACGTGGTCGTCGACGACGTCTACCTCGGGCCCGCCCGGGCGGGGTTCGTCGACGTCCTCCTGCGTATGGGCGCCGACGTCGAACGGGTGGGGGAGTCGGCCCTACGGGCTCGCTACCGGCCTCTCCGGGGCACCGACGTGACGGCCGAGGAGATACCCGGACTGGTCGACGAGGTCCCCGTGCTGGCCGTGGCAGCCGCCGTCGCTCAAGGGCCCAGCCAGTTCGGCGGTGCCGCGGAGCTGCGTGTGAAGGAGAGCGACCGCATCGCCACCGTGTCCGAGGGCCTGCGCGCCTTCGGGGCGGTCGTGGAGACGAAGGCCGACGGGTTCGTCGTCGCCGGAGGCACCCGGCTGGCGCCGGCCCGCACGTCGGCCCAGGGCGACCACCGGGTCGCCATGGCCATGGCGGTCGCGGCCATGGCCGCCGAGGCAGAGTCGTTGGTGGCGGGGTGGGAGGCGGTGGCCACCAGCTATCCCGGGTTCGAGCGGGACCTGGCGGTGTTGACCGGTGAGGCCGACGGGAGGGCCGGGCGGTGAGCATGCGGGTCATCGCCATAGACGGGCCGGTGGGCTCGGGGAAGTCCACCGTCGCCCGGGCCGTGGCTCGGCGGCTGGGCATGGACTACCTCGACACCGGTGCCATGTACCGGTCGGTGGCCCTGGCCGCCCTGCGCCGGGGGATCGACCCCGAGTCGGCGGACGGCGGGGAGCTGGCCCGGGTGGCGGCCGAGCTTCAGCTCGACGTGGGGGAACGAGTGGTGCTCGACGGCGAGGACGTCACCGACGAGCTGCGCACGCCCGACGTCGGGCGGGTCGTCAGCGCGGTGGCCGCCACGCCCGAGGTGCGGGAGGAGCTCGTGCGCCGCCAGCGGGACTGGGCGCGGTCCCACGGCGGTGGGGTGGTGGAGGGCCGCGACATCGGGAGCATCGTGTTCCCCGACGCCGAGCTCAAGGTGTTCCTCACCGCCAGCGACGAGGAGCGGGCCCGGCGCCGGGCCGACGACGAGGACGCCGAGGCCCTGGCCCGCCGCGACCGGCTCGACTCGACCCGGGCGACGTCTCCCCTGTCGGTGGCCGACGGGGCGGTGGTCGTCGACAGCACGGGGCGGAGCGTGGACGACGTCGTCGACGAGATCGTCGGCCGGTTCAGCGGCGAGAGGGAGCGCGAGGCGACAGCGTCGGCTCCTCCTCCGGTGCCAGAGCCGGTGGCGGAGGCCACCGGTGCTCGAGACCGGTCGTCGCCGGAGGACCGCCGCCCCGAGCCCCAGTACGGCCCGCCGACGCCGCTGGCGATCGGCATGTACCGCTTCGTCCGGGCGGCGATCCACGGCCTGGCCCGCCTGCTGTTCCGGATCACGTACGAGGGGCTCGAGAACGTGCCGACCAGCGGCGCGTTCATCGTCGCCCCGGTGCATCGGTCGAACATCGACTTCGGGCTGGTCTCCGTGCTGACCAAGCGACGCATGCGCTACATGGGGAAAGAGACCCTCTGGAAGGTGGGCTGGTTCGGGAGGTTCATCACCACCCTGGGCGCCTTCCCGGTGCGGCGGGGCGCGGCCGACCGCGAGGCCCTGCACCGCTGCATGGAAGTGCTCGAGGGCGGCGAGCCCCTCGTGCTGTTCCCGGAGGGAACGCGCCGCTCGGGGCCACTCGTGACGGACCTGTACGAAGGCGCCGCCTACGTCGCTATCCGCACGCAGACCCCGCTCGTCCCCGTGGGCATAGGCGGCTCGGAGCGAGCGCTCCCCAAGGGTGCCAGGATCGTGAGGCCGGTCAAGATCCACGTGGTCGTGGGGCCGCCCGTGCAGCCGCCACCGCCCAAGTCCAACGGCCATCCGTCACGCCGCGACGTCCGCGAGCTCACCGCCGCCCTGCAGGCCGAACTTCAGCGCCTCTTCGACCGGGCCCGCATCCTCGCCGGAGACAGGTGATGGGGGTCCTCTTCCTTGCTGATCTCCCTGACCCGGATGCCT
>DATACM010000335.1:0-3190 GCA_036259055.1 Acidimicrobiales bacterium
GGACCTGATCTCAGGAAGCGGCCACGACCAACCCGCTGGGCGTCGGGGCGGTCCCGGCGTCGACGGCCAGTGCCTCGAGCAGGCTCGAGGCGAGCAACCGCCGGGACGAGCTGTCGAGCTCGATGATCGCTGCCGCCGCCAGCTCGACGCCGAGCGCCCCGGCGTCGCGCCGTGCCAGCACCGCTCGGGCCAGCGCGGCTCGGACGAGCCACGTGTCCACCTGGGCGACGGCGGCGGGAAGGGTGTCGAGAAGACCCTCGCGGTCGTCCTCGGTCAACGCCGTGCGGGCCCTCTCGAGCTCCGGGGGCAGCACCCGGGGCAGGGTGATCTGCAGCGAGAGGTCGTCGGCCGGCAGCTCGACGACCTCCTCCATCAGCTCGGCGAGGGCGTCCTCGTCGTGCCGGCGCAAGACACGGGCGACGGCCCGTGCCTGCTCGGCCAGCCAGGCGCGCGCCAGCTCCGAGTCGGACGGACCCCGCCGGAGCCCGCAGCACCGCTTGACCTTCCGCCCCGACCCGCAGGGGCACGCCTCGTTGCGACCGGGGCGGCCGTCGGTTCCGCTTGCGCCCGTTCCCATGGCGGCGATCCTCGCGCCGCCGCCCGACTGAGACGCGGATACCTGCGACCGTTGCGGCGCCCGGGAAACCATTGACACGGCTGAAAGTACGGTGATGTAATTATCCGGCTATCTCGTTGGCTCGGCGCCGCCCCACCACTACATCTTGTGGTCAGGCAGGCCGAGCCGCCTCCGCAGAACTCTGAGCAGACCGTCCAGGGAGGGCGTCACCTCATGGCCATGGCCCCCGAGCAGACAGGCATCGGCATCCGTCGGCACTTCACGACCGAGGGTGTCGACCCCTACGACGAGGTGGTCTGGGAGCGGCGAGACGCCCGGATCACGAACTACCGGGACGGCTCCGTCGCCTTCGAGCAGCGGGACGTCGAGTTCCCGGTGGGGTGGTCGCAGAACGCCACCAACATCGTGGCCCAGAAGTACTTCCGCGGGCCCCTGGGCAGCTCCGAGCGGGAGTGGTCGCTGCGCCAGGTGATCGACCGGGTGGTCGACACCATCACCCACTGGGGCACCAAGGACGGCTACTTCGTCGACGACGCCGAGGCCGAGGCGTTCCGCGCCGAGCTCAAGCACCTCGTGCTCCACCAGAAGGCGGCCTTCAACTCGCCGGTGTGGTTCAACATCGGGGTGAGGGGCGAGCCGCAACAAGGGGCGGCGTGCTTCATCCTCGCCGTCGAGGACACCATGCGCTCGATCCTCAACTGGTACGTCGAGGAGGGCACGATCTTCAAGGGCGGCTCGGGGTCGGGCATCAACCTGTCCAGCATCCGCTCGTCCTACGAGCCCCTGAAGGGGGGCGGTACCGCGTCCGGGCCGGTGAGCTTCATGCGGGGCGCCGACGCGTCCGCCGGCACAATCAAGAGCGGCGGAAAAACGCGCAGAGCGGCCAAGATGGTCATCCTCAACGCTGACCACCCCGACATCGAGGACTTCATCTGGTGCAAGGCGATCGAGGAGCGCAAGGCCCGGGTGCTCCGCGACGCGGGCTTCGACATGGACCTCGACGGGCGGGACAGCCACTCGACGCAGTACCAGAACGCCAACAACTCGGTGCGGGTCACCGACGAGTTCATGCAGGCGGTGCTCGACGACGCCGACTGGGACCTGCGGGCCGTCACCACCGGTGAGGTCGTCCGCACGGTCAAGGCGCGCGACCTCTTCCGGCAGATGGCCGAGGCGACGTGGGAGTGCGCCGACCCCGGCATGCAGTTCGACACCACCATCAACCGCTGGCACACCGCCGCCAACACCGGCCGCATCAACGCGTCCAACCCGTGCTTCACCGGCGATACCCGGGTCCACACTGACAAAGGTCTCATCAGGTTCGACGAACTGGTTGACCGTGCTCGCCGGGGCGAGACGTTCGGCGTCTACACCCACGACGCGACCAGCGCGGACGCCCCGACGGAACGTGTGGAGATCACGTCGCCGGAAGCGATCATGATCACGGGCTGGAACGAGATCGTGCGTCTTCGTTTCGACAACGGCGCTGAACTGCGGTGTACGCCTACTCACAAGGTGTTCACGGTCAATAGGGGGTACGTGCCGGCGTCGGACCTCACGCCGGAAGACCGAGTGAAGGTGCTCGATCTTCCTGCTCCGGCGATCAGCGCCGATTCCCGTCTACCGGTCTCGACGGACGTCCGTGACTACGAGGTGAAAGGTGACTGGGCACGGTCACTGCGCCTACCCGAGAAGTGGTCGCCGGAGTTCGGTCACTACTTGGGGTGGTTAGTCGGGGACGGCTGCATCTCTGGGGACGTTGTCACAACGGTGTACGGCGGCGGCGACGACCAAGAGCACATTCTTCCGAAGCACCTCGAGCTCCTGACGTGGATGAACGGCGACCGCACCCCGAAGCCCTCAATGCAGGCGAACGGCACTGTGCAGCTGCGTCAGAGCCGGCGCGTCATCTCTCGGTTCCTCGAGGCACTGGGCGTGTCGCACGCCAAAGCGGCGCAGAAGGTGGTTCCCTGGTCGGTCGAGCAGGCCCCGCCAGAGGCGGCCGCCGCCTTCTTGAGGGGACTCTTCGACGCCGACGGGTGCGTCTACGACGGATCCAAGAGTCGCTACGTCGGTCTTGGGTCGACGTCTTCGGAGCTGCTACGCGGCGTCCAGCGCCTGCTGTCGACGTTCGGGATCTTGAGCCGCATCTACTCAGTGCGAGAGAGCGGTCCCAACGCCTTTTCCCACCACCGCAATGACGGAACCACGGCCATTTACCGGAGTGCGGACTTCTACGATCTCCGGATCTCCGGTCTTTCAATCGCCGCCTTCGCGCAACACATCGGCTTCGACGTGCCCTCGAAGGCTCAGAAGCTGTCGTCCTTGCTCGCCGATCACCGCTTCTACAAGACCGACAACACGGCGCGTCTCGCCGAACGGCTCGAGGACGGCGTCGAGCTCACCTACAACCTGAGCGAGCCGCGCAACCACTCGTACCTCGTGAACTCAGTTGTCGTCCGGAACTGCAGTGAGTACATGCACCTCGACAACTCGGCGTGCAACCTGGCCAGCCTCAACCTGCTGCGGTTCCTGAACCCCGACGGGTCGTTCGACGTAGATGGGTTCAAGGGGGCGGTGTCGGTCGTGTTCACCGCCCAGGAGATCCTGGTC